>JACUUM010000013.1 GCA_014859305.1 Coriobacteriia bacterium | reverse complement strand
TTGCGTTCCTCTGAGAAGTGACTAGAATACTGGTCATGAGCGAGATGCGATCACTTGCGGACACCAAGGCACACCTCTCCGAGGTTGTGGATCTCGTCGCGCGCGAGCACGAACGCGTGTACATCACGCGTCGCGGCAAGCCGGAAGCTGTCTTGCTGAGCGCCGACGAGCTCGAGAGCCTCGAGGAGACCCTGGACATCCTGTCCACGCCGGGCGCGTTGGACGAGATCCGCGCGGCAGAGGCGGAGATCGCCCGGGGCGAGTACGTGGGTGCCGACGAGCTGCGCCGGAAGTACATCAAGGGCAGGTAGGCTCCGTTGGGGGGATACGAGCTCGAAGTGGCGGCCTCGGCGGAGCGGCGGCTCGAACGGCTCCCCGAACGTCTAGCGGCCGCGATGGTCGAGTTCATGACCGGTCCGCTTGTCGAGGAGCCCTTTCGTGTCGGCAAGCCGCTGCGGGCAGAACTCCTCGGGTTCCTGGCAGCGCGCCGAGGTGCGTACCGGATCGTCTACGAAGTCGTTGAGGAGAGATCCGCCGTAGTCGTGGTGCGAGTCGAGCACAGGGCTCACGCGTACCGGCCGGGGTGAACGCTCGGCCGCTACAGCACCCCGACGCCGAGCCTGCGGCCCAGAGCCGTTGCCAGCTTCCGGTCGGCCGTGGCGAAGCGGGCAGTCGAGCGAGGCGGCCAGCGCCGCGTAGGCGGCGTCGAACGTCGACAGCCCGCACGCGGCTGTCAGTGCCGCGGGGTGACGGGCGGCTCGCGATCCGGCACCACGAGCACTCCAGCCGTCCTCGGCCGACACTGGCCCACGGATGTTTGTCGCGCTGTCCGACCCGTGATACCATCACCCGGCTCGTCTTTGGGCGCCCGCTCGGAAACCGGGCCCCGCCGTTCGTACCGGAGGTGACCCACGATGCGTCAGGACATCCATCCCGACTACGTCGAGTGCAAGGTGACGTGCTCCTGCGGCGCCACCTTCCAGACGCGCTCGACGAAGCCGGATCTGCACGTGGAGCTGTGCTCGGCGTGCCACCCCTTCTACACCGGGAAGCAGAAGTTCGTCGACACCGGCGGGCGCGTCCAGCGCTTCGCCGACAAGTTCGGCGACGCCGCCACGCAGGTGCGCGAGCGCGAGGCAGCCGCCGCCGAAGAGCGCCGCAAGGCCGCCGAGGAGGCCGCGCTGAAGGCTCGCGAGGAGCGCGAGGCGAAAGAGGGTGCCAAGTCGGAGCGCCGCAGCCGCGCCGAGGCGAGGGCCGCGCGCGAGGCGGGCGAGGTGGCCGCTGCGGCCGAGGAGGCGGCGCCTGAGGCGGCGGCGCCGGAAGCCGCCGTCGCCGAAGAGCCGGCCGAAGCCGCCGAGGAGACCGCGCCCGCTGCCGAGAGCGCGGGCGAGGAGACCGAGTCGGCCACCGAGGAGCCGGCGCCCGACGAGGCGCCGCAGGAGACGTCCGAGTAGCGGGCGGTCCTCGGCTCACTGGTATGATGAGAGGCGCTCCCCGGGGCGCCTCTTCTCGTCGAACCGCCTGTTCGCGCCCCCGGCGGGCGCACGACCGCCTCGTGAGGGATCGCATGGACGTACGCCTTCTCCAGCACACGCCCGACCCGGAGCGCACAGTCGCGGTGGCCGCCCGACTGTGCTACGCGCCCGTGGGCGCGGCCGAGCTCATGGAGGGCTTGACCGGCGAGCAGGTGCGCAAGGTCCTGCGTGTCATCATGACCTCGGGCCACCTCTCCGCTCTCGAGCACGCGAGCCACACGTTCGCGATCGACGGCGTCTCCCGCGCGCTCACGCACCAGCTCGTACGGCACCGGCTCGCGAGCTACAACCAACAGTCGCAGCGTTACGTGAGCTTCGCCGAGGAACCCTGCTTCATCATGCCGCCGGCGGTCGAAGCGGATCCGGAGGCCGCCGAGCGCTTCGAGCAGGCCACCCGGGCGGCGTTCCGGGCATACCGCGAGCTCCTCGAGGGCGGGGTGGCGGCGGAGGACGCGCGCTACCTCCTGCCCAACGCAACGGAGACCAAGATCGTGGTCACGATGAACGTACGCGAGCTGCTGCACTTCTTCGAGCTGCGCTGCTGCAAGCGCTCCCAGTGGGAGATCCGTGCGCTGGCGCTGCGCATGCTCGAGCTCGCCGAGCCCACGGCGCCGTACGTCTTCGCCGACGCGGGCGCGGCCTGTCGCCGCGGGCCGTGCCCCGAGGGGAAGATGACCTGCGGCGAACCCTACGAGAGGGCACCGAGACGTGACTGACGCGGACACGAGCCGGGGCGGTCCCGCGCCCGCCCCCTCCTCGGCGAACGGGGGTCCCATAGTCCACACCCACATCGGCGGCCAGGCCGTCATCGAGGGCGTGATGATGCGCGGAAGGCGCAACTGGGCCGTCGCCGTGCGCAAGGGCGACGGTTCGGTGCACGTGGAGGCGCACGACCTGCGCCTCGCCGCCGAGGACAAGCCCTGGCTCGGCAAGCCCGTCATCCGCGGCGTGTGGGGCTTCTACGAGACGCTCGTGCTCGCCATGAAGGCGTTCCAGGTCTCCGCCGAGCAGGCCGGCGAGACCGAGGAGGAGCAGCTCTCCAGCCGTGAGGTCGGCATCTCGATGGTGCTCGGGCTGGCGCTGGCGGTCCTGCTGTTCATCGTGATCCCCGCGGTGCTGACGAACGTCCTCGTCGGGCCCGCGATCGAGAGGCCACTCGCCTGGAACGTGGTCGACGGAGCGCTGCGCGTGGCGGCGTTCTTCGCCTACATCTGGGCTGTGAGCCGCGTGCCCGACATCCAGCGCGTCTTCGCATACCACGGTGCCGAGCACAAGACGATCCACACGTTCGAGCGCGGCCTGCCGCTGAGCCCCGGCGTCATCCAGGGACACACCACGAAGCACGTACGCTGCGGGACGTCGTTCCTGCTGATGGTGATGGTCGTGGCGCTGGTGGTCTTCTCGCTCGTGCCGGTGAGGACGATCCTGGAGGCGCTGGGCGTCACGCACCGCCTCGGCTCCCTCGGGCTGAACATCCTCATCCGCATCGCGCTGCTGCCGCTGGTGGCCGGGCTGGCCTACGAGGTCGTGCGCTGGGCGGGCAAGCGGCCCGACGACCCCTTCGTGCGCGTGCTGCTCTGGCCCGGCCTGCAGCTGCAGCGGATGACGACTCGCGAGCCGGACGACTCGATGGTGGAGGTCGCGGTGGTGGCGATGGAGGCGGTCGCGCTGCGTGAGGGGCTGCTGCCACCCGGGGAGGGTACCGCAGAGGCCGCCGGAGACGCTCCGTCGACGGTCCTCGCGGACGAGCCGCCACCGACCTGATCGCGCCGGGCGGCTGCGGAGTGTCCCCTGCGGTCCCCGCCGTGCTCGTGGGCCGTGTCCGGCAGCCCTTCGCGGTGCCGCTGGCAGGCCTTTCCACGGCACCTCGCTTGCTGTGGGAACCTACGTCCCGGGGGCGACGTCGTGATAGACTCACAGGTCCGAGAACGCCGCGCCGCACCCCGCCTTCGGGCCCCGGATCGAACCCGCGCGAAGGCCCCGGGAACGGGGCTCTCGGCACCCGAGAGCGGCGTTCGGTGAATAGGAAGAGTTCGGTAAGGTATGCGTGAGAGACTCCGGAACATACTCGACTCCTACGAGGAGCTGACAGTCAGACTCGGCGACCCGGCGGTCATCGGCGATCAGCGCGAGTACGCGCGTCTCGCCAAGGCCCACGCCGAACAGACCCCGCTGGCCGCGAAGGTGCGGGAGTACTTCGGCGTGCTCGACGACGTCGGAGCGGCGGAGGAGATGGCGCGCGAGGGCGACGCCGAGACGCGCGAGTTCGCGCGCGAGGAGCTGCGCTCCCTGGAGGAGCGCAAGCACGCGCTCGAGGACGAGCTGAAGGTGATGATGCTGCCCAAGGACCCCAACGACGAGAAGAACGTCATCGTCGAGATCCGCGCCGGCGCGGGCGGGGACGAGGCCGCCATCTTCGCGGGCGACCTGTACCGGATGTACACGCGCTACGCGGAGAGCCAGCGCTGGAAGGCGGAGGAGATGGACGCCTCGCCGTCGGAGACCGGCGGCTTCAAGGAGGTCATCTTCATGGTGAAGGGTGGCGGCGCGTACTCGAAGCTCAAGTTCGAGTCCGGCGTGCACCGCGTCCAGCGCGTCCCGGTGACCGAGTCGCAGGGGCGGATCCACACGTCCACGGCGACCGTGGCCGTCCTGCCTGAAGCGGAGGACGTGGAGGTCACGGTGGACCCCGGCGACCTGCGCATCGACGTCTACCGCTCCTCGGGGCCGGGAGGGCAGTCCGTCAACACGACCGACTCCGCCGTGCGGATCACCCACCTGCCTACCGGGCTCGTCGTGGCGTGCCAGAACCAGAAGAGCCAGCTGCAGAACCGCGAGCAGGCGCTCCGCATCCTCAAGGCCAGGCTGTACGAGATGGAGCTGGAGCGGCGACAGGCCGAGGTCGGCGCCGAGCGCCGCAGCCAGATCGGCACGGGGGAGCGCTCCGAGAAGATCCGCACCTACAACTTCCCGCAGGACCGCATCACGGACCATCGGATCGGCCTGACCGTCCACAACCTCCCCGCCGTGATGATGGGAGAGATCGCCCCGCTCATCGAGGCGCTCGCCTCGGCCGACCGGGCGGAGCGGCTGAAGGCTATCGTGTGATGGGCGAGCGCGTCTGGACGATCCGGGACGCGCTCGGCTGGACGACGGAGCACTTCGCTCGCAAGAGCGTCGAGTCGCCGCGGCTCTCCGCCGAGTGGCTGCTCTCGGCGGCCACCGGCCTCTCCCGCGTGGAGCTCTACGCGCACCACGACCGCCCGCTCACCGCCGAGGAGCGCGCGGCGCTTCGCGGATCCGTCCAGAGGCGGGCCGCGGGCGAGCCGCTCCAGTACGTCACAGGTGAGGTGGCGTTCCGGCACCTCGTGCTGAGAGCCGAGCGGGGCGTGTTCATCCCTCGGCCGGAGACCGAGGTGCTGGTCGACGTGGCGCTCGAGGCGCTGGACGCCGCGGCCGCCGGGCGGGCCTCCACGGTCGTCGATCTGTGCACCGGCGCGGGAGCCGTCGCGCTCTCCGTCGCCCACGAGCGGCCCGAGGCGCGGGTGTACGCCACCGACCTGGATCCCTCCGCGGTCCACCTGGCCCGCGAGAACGCGCGGCGCTCGCGACTCGAGGAGCGCGTCTCGGTCCTCCTCGGCGATCTGTTCGAGCCGCTGCCCGAGGAGCTCCTCGGACGCATCGACCTCGTGGCCGCCAACCCGCCCTACATCCCGACCGGTGACATGCCCGGCCTGCCCGAGGAGGTGGCCGGCTTCGAGCCCTCGCTCGCGCTGGACGGCGGGGCCGACGGGCTGGATGTCGCCCGGCGCGTCATGGCCGCTGCCGCGCGCTGGCTGCGGCCCGGCGGGACGCTCGCGATAGAGCTCGACGAAACGCGGGCCGCGGATGCTGACCGCGAGATGCGGGCATGGTATGAAGGTGTCGGGACGGTCTGCGATCTCGCCGGGCGCGACAGGGTCGTGGCGGGGCGGACGCCGAGCGGGCCGGGGCCGGGGTAGGGCGACCGACACGGAAGGCGGGCGGTGGCGATGAGCAAGGTCTACCACATCGATCCGGAGAACCCCAACGCGGAAGTGCTGAACCTCGCCGCCACGGTGTTGCGGGACGGCGGCGTGGTCGTGTTCCCGACCGAGACCGTGTACGGGATCGGCGCCTCCGCGACATCGTGTATCGGACCCCACGAGATCATCGACATCAAGGCCCGTCCCATGAACAAGCCCATCCCCTGGCTCGTCGAGGACGAGGACGCGCTGGACCGCTACGGCCTCGACGTCCCCGAGTACGCCCGCCGTCTCGCCCGCCGTTTCTGGCCCGGCGCGCTGACTCTGGTCGTCCACGCCGCGGACATCGTCAGCAAGGACTTCCGCGACGATCGGGGGACCGTCGCCCTGCGCAGCCCCGACCACGGCGTCGTCCGCGAGCTGATCCGCTCGTCGGGAGGCGCGATCATCGCCACCTCGGCCAACACGTCCGGCGAGCCCGCTCCGGCGAAGTTCGAGGAGATCGAGGAGCGGATCATCGCCGCGGCGGACCTGACGCTGGACGGCGGCGAGACCGAGCACGGCGTCCCGTCCACCGTCGTGGATTGCACGGGACCCGAACCCGTCGTGCTGCGCGAGGGCGCCGTCCCCGCCGACCAGGTGGCTGCCATCGCCGAGGGACGCGAGGCCTAGATGCGGCTGCGCATAGGCGCCGACCACGGCGGGTACACCCTCAAGGAGCGCATCCGCGAGCACCTGCTGGCCGCGGGTCACGAGGTGGCCGACGCGGGCACGCACGGCGAGGAGCCCGTCGACTACCCCGCGATCGCGCTGGAAGTCGGCCGAGCGGTGGCGGCGGGCGACGCGGACCGCGGGATCCTGGTGTGCGGCACGGGCATCGGCATGTCGATCGTGGCCAACAAGGTTGACGGCGTGCGCGCGGCCAACGTCACCTCCATCGAGTTCGCGCGGCTCGCGCGCGAGCACAACGACGCGAACGTGCTGACGCTCTCGGGTCGTTTCACCGACGAGGCGACGGCGCTGGCGATCGTTGACGCCTTCCTCGACGCGCCGTTCCGGGGCGGCAGGCACGGCCGCCGGGTGGCGGGCATCACGGACGCCGAGAAGCGCGGCGCCTGAGCCGCGGCCCGGTCCCGGACGGCCGCCCCGCCGGACCTCCTTGCGGCCTTCGCGGACCGGCTTCAGTGCGGTGAACGCGTGATATGCTGAGGCGTCGGCCGCCGGGCCGGCAGCCGGATGATCGAAGGACGGAGCACCCAGGCCCATGTCGTTCAGGTTCCTTTCCGACGCCGACCCCGAGGTGGCCGCCACACTCGAGGCGGAACTCGCGCGGCAGCGCGGGACGATCGAACTCATCGCCTCGGAGAACTTCACCTCACCCGCCGTGATGGAGGCCGCGGGCTCGGTGCTGATGAACAAGTACGCGGAGGGATACCCGGGCAGGCGCTACTACGGCGGCTGCGAGGAGGTCGACGTCACCGAGAACCTCGCGATCGACCGCGCCAAGGAGCTCTTCGGCGCCGAGCACGCCAACGTCCAGCCGCACTCCGGCTCCCAGGCCAACATGGCCGCCTACTTGGCCGTCCTGGACCCGGGCGACACCATCCTCGGCATGGACCTGGCACACGGGGGGCACCTCACCCACGGCAGCCCCGTCAACTTCTCGGGCAGGCTGTTCAACGTCTGCTCCTACGGCGTCGACCGGGACACGGAGGTCATCGATCTCGACGCGGTGTCGCGCATCGCGCGGGAGTGCCGGCCGAAGATGATCGTCGCCGGTGCCTCGGCCTACCCCCGCGTGATCGACTTCGCGGCGTTCGCGAACATCGCCGGCGAGGTCGGCGCGCTGCTCATGGTGGACATGGCTCACATCGCCGGGCTTGTGGCCGCCGGCGTCCACCCTTCGCCCGTGCCTCACGCCGACATCGTCACCTCGACGAGTCACAAGACGCTCCGTGGCCCGCGCTCCGGCTTCATACTGTGCAGCCGGAAGCACGCCAAGGCCGTCGACAAGGCGGTCTTCCCCGGCACGCAGGGGGGGCCCCTCATGCACGACGTGGCGGCGAAGGCCGTGGCCTTCGGTGAGGCGCTGAAGCCGGGGTTCAAGGGGTACGCCGAGCGGGTCGTGCTCAACTGCCAGGCGATGGCCGACGCGATGCGAGAGGGAGGGCTGCGCCTGGTCTCCGGAGGCACCGACAACCACCTGTGCCTCGTCGACCTCACGCCGGCGGGCACCACGGGCAAGGACGCCGAGGCGTTGCTGCAGCGCGTCGGCATCACCGTCAACAAGAACGCGATACCCTGCGACGCGCAGTCGCCGTTCGTGACGAGCGGCATCCGCGTGGGGTCGGCCGCCATGACGACCAGGGGCTTCAGCGTCGGCGAGGCGCGCACCGTGGGCGCGCTCATCGCGGAGACCATCGCTCGGCGCGACGACGAGTCGGCGTTGCAGGCGATCGCCGAGCAGGTGGGCGCGCTGCTGGACTCACACCCCCTCTATCCAGAGCTCTAGCGGGAACGAGCCGAGGAGGACGGATGCGAGCCGAGGAAGAGGCGGTCCCGACGGCGTTGACGCGACCCGGTGCGGCGGTGACGGACCACCCTCCCACCTGAGGGAAGACCAATGCCCAGACCGACTTGGGACGAGTACTTCATGGCCATAGCGGACCAGGTGGCCGGCCGCTCCACGTGTCTGCGCCGCCGCACGGGCGCCGTGCTTGTGAGGGAGAAGCGCATCCTGGCGACGGGCTACAACGGGCCGCCCACCGGGCTGGCGCACTGCGAGGAGGTCGGCTGCCTTCGCGAGCGGCGCGGCGTGCTCTCGGGCCGGAACCACGAGCTGTGCCGCGGCATCCATGCCGAGCAGAACGCCGTGATCCAGGCCGCCAGGCACGGGATCCCCATCGCCGGCGCCACGACGTACAGCACGCACAGGCCCTGCGTGCTGTGTGCGAAGATGCTCATCAACGCGGGCATCGCCGCCGTCGTCTACGGCGATCCCTATCCCGACGAGCTCTCGGAGAGCCTGCTCGCCGAAGCGGGCCTGCCGACGAGACACGTGGGGCGGAAGGGCGGCGCCACCCCGTGAGCATCCTGCACTACGCCTTCCTCGTATCCGTGGCGTTCGCCGTCACCTTCGCGCTCACTCCGACCATGCGCGTCCTCGGCGTGCGGTGGGGTATCGTCGCCAAGCCGGGCGGGCGTAGCGTGCACGAGGGCGAGGTCAGCCGCATCGGCGGGATCGCGCTGTTCGTCGGCTTCGCCGCCGCGGTCGCGGCGCAGGCGGTGGCGGAAGGCTTCTTCGGCCGCGGAGGGGACCTCCTGCAAGGTGGCAGGCCGGTAGCCGGCGCGCTCGTCGGTTTCGCGATCATCTTCACCGTCGGCGTCCTGGACGACGCGTTCGACCTCCGCCCGGGCCCCAAGCTGATCGGGCAGGCGCTGGCCGCCAGCGCGGTCGTCGCCTCCGGCCTGAGGGTGGACTTCGTGGGCAACCCCCTGGGCGGCGGCCTCATCCAGCTCGGATTGCTCTCCGTCCCGGTCACGATGGTCTGGATCCTCGGCTTCACGAACGTGATCAACCTGATAGACGGCCTCGACGGACTCGCGGCGGGCGTGTCGGCCATCGCGGCGGCGAGCTTCCTGGTGCTCGCCGCACAAGGGAACCATGCCGCGGCCGCGGCCTTCGCGGCGGCGCTGATCGGGGCGTGCCTCGGCTTCCTGCGCTTCAACTTCAACCCCGCCTCGGTGTTCATGGGCGATTCGGGGGCGCTGTTCCTGGGCTTCGCGCTGGCCACCGTCTCGCTGCTCGGCGTGATGAAGTCCGTCGCCGCGATCACTCTGGCCGTGCCGCTGCTGATCATCGGCGTGCCGGTGTTCGACACGGCGTCGGCGATCGTCCGCCGCACCAGGCACGGACGCCCGATCCAGGAGGCGGACCGCGGCCACATCCACCACCGGCTTCTGGGACGCGGCTTCAACCAGCGCCAGACCGTGCTGATCATCTACCTCTGGTCGGCGGCGCTCGCCGTAGGCGGTTACGCGATGCGCTGGGCACCCTCGGTCATCAAGCTCGGCACGTTCGTGGTCCTCGCGGCGCTCTCGAGCTTCATGGCCTACTGGCTCGGCCTGTTCGAAGCCGCGCACCATCACGTCGAGGAGGGCTCCGCCGGCGGGGCCGCGGGGGAGGTGGAGCCCGGACCGGTCCAGCTGCCGCTCGCCGGCCTCGGGGACGAGGAGGCGGGTGGTGCGGGGACCAGCGACGAGGACGTCTGAGCCCGCTGGAACCGGCCGGCTCGGGCCGGCTCGACCTTTGTTGTCCGCCTGTGTGGCTTGGTGTACCATGAGCACGCTTTCCGGTCCCCCCGGTGGAAGCACAGCCTCGACCCGCGTCCGTGCCTTCGCACGCCCGCGGGTCGGAGCGCACGTGCGCCGTCGTCCGCTGCATCGGTCGCGGACGGGTTCGAGCGAGGTCGGACCTGCGAATAGGCATGGGGATCCATCTCGCGAAGGGGTTAGGACGCTGCTCCCGGTCACCTTCCAGACGCTCGGTGCGCTGACCGTGAATCCGCTCTTCGCAGCGGCTGCCGGGTCGGCGCTCGGCGTCGCGCTCATGCTGTCCTCGCGCGCGAGCTTCCGCCTCGTGACCCCGAACGGCTCCGCCGGGCTCGCGCTGGCAGGCGTGCTGCTCTTCGCGCGTATGGGCGTGGCGGCCGCCGCGCTCCTCCTCTACCGCCTGCACGCCCGGCCCGCCTTCGAGGTCTTCGCGGCCGCTCTGGCCGCCGGGTTCGTCGTCACGTACTCCGCGGAGCTGGTAAGGTACGCGCGTCCGTCGCGTACCCGCACGGGGGTCCTCGCCTCGAGAAGGAGGTAAGCGGCGCGTGGAAGGACTGGGAGAGAGGGTCGCGGAGCTGCTCCACGAGCTGTCCACGTTGCCTTGGAACGACCGTGGAGGCGAGGTCCCGGCCACGGCGCTGCTGGTCCTCACCAACTACATCTTCTTCATGCTGGTCGCCACGGCGCTCGTCGTGCTCTTCTTCGCGGTCGCGTCCCGCCGTGCGGCGCTCGTGCCGCGCGGCGTCGGGAACGTCGCCGAGGCGGGGCTGGAGTTCATCCGCAACCTCGCGGTGGACATCATCGGCCCCGAGGGCGTCAGGTACTTCCCGTTCTTGGCGACGATGTTCTTCTTCATCCTGTTCAACAACGTCTTCGGCCTGTTGCCCGGGTCGCTTCCCGGGACGGGCTCGATCGGCGTCACCGCCGCCCTCGCGCTGGTCACCTGGCTGGTGTTCGTCTACGTCGGGTTCGCCAAGAACGGCTTCGGCGGCTACATGAAGAGCATGATCCCCGCGGGCGTGCGGGAGATGGGCCTGTTCGCCAGGATCGTACTGGGCGGCTACATCTTCCTCCTCGAGTTCGTCTCGACGTTCCTGGTCCGGCCGTTCACGCTGGCGGTGCGACTCTTCGCCAACATGTACGCCGGCCACATCATCCTGGGCATCTTCGCGGCGTTCGTCGCCATGGGGATCCGAGGAGGGCTGGGCCTCGGACTCATCCCGGCGTCGCTGTCGCTGGTGATGCTGGTGCTCATGTACGCCTTCGAGGTGTTCGTGGCGTTCATCCAGGCCTACGTGTTCACCGTCCTGACCGCGGTCTACATCGGCAGCTCGCTGCATGCTGCCGAGCACTAGGAGACCGATGTCCCCGTCGCACGGCATGGAAGGCATGCGCGATCCGCAGTCGTCTCGAGCTCGTGACTCTGAAGGAGGAAGCAAGTGGAAGGTCTCAACGTGTTGGGCGCCGGTCTCGCGTACGGCCTCGCGGCCATCGGTCCCGGCCTCGGTATCGGCATAGTGGGCGGCAAGGCAGTCGAGGCGATGGCGCGCCAGCCGGAGATGGCCGGCAGGGTGCAGACGACGATGTTCATCGCCATCGCGTTCACCGAGGCGCTCGCTCTGCTCGGCTTCGTCCTCGCGCTCATCCTCCAGGGCGCATAGGGACCGCGAGACCGAGTGGAGGTGTCCGAGATGCATGACGCGCTGACGTTCGTGGCTGCGGCCGCGGCGGGTGAAGCGGGCGGCGGAGGCGGAGCATCGGCCGTCCTGCCCTCGCTCACCGAGATCTGGCCGACGCTCGTCGCGTTCGTGATCCTGTTCATCGTGCTCAGCAGGTTCGCCTTCCCGCCCATCATGAAGATGATGGAGAAGCGCGCGGATACGATCCGCGATTCGCTGGAGCGCGCCGAGGAGACCAAGGTCGAGGCGGAGCGGCTGCTCGAGGAGTACAAGCAGCAGATGGCCGAGGCCCGCGCCGAGGCCGGCAAGGTGATCGACCAGGGGCGCAAGGTGGCCGAATCCATGCGCGCCGAGATCGTCGCCAAGGCCAACGAGGACGCGGCTTCCATCGTCGCCAAGGCCAAGGAGCGGATCGAGGCCGAGCGCAAGGCTGCGCTGGCCGACCTGCAGTCGCAGATCGCGGAGCTGGCGGTGGCGGTCGCCGGCAAGATCATCGGCGAGAGGCTCACCGTGGCCGATCACGAGAAGCTCATCGACCGCTACCTCGCCGAGGCGGGCGGCCTCGATGAGTGACCGGGCCGCCGAGACCTACGCCAGGTCGCTGTTCGACCTCGCTTCCGCCTCGGACGCGGTGGACGCGGTGGACGAGGGCTTGCGCGCCGTGGCCGCCGCGATCCGAGGCCATGCGGGGATGCGGGAGGCGCTCGCGGACCCGGGGGTCCCGGTCGAGAAGAAGCGGGCGATCCTGCGCGACGCCTTCGGAGAGGCGGTCGCCCCCGAGACGCTCTCGCTCGTCACGCTGATCGTCGAGCGAGGCCGCGTCGATCTCCTCGGCGAGGTCGCCGCACGGTACGCCGAGATCGCCGAGGAGGAGCGCGGGATCGTGGCCGCCGAAGTGACGACGGCGATCGAGCTCACCGACTCCGCTAGGGCGCGCGTCGTCGAGAAGCTGACGTCCGCCCTGGGGCGCCCGGTCACGCTGCGGGAGCGCGTGGAGCCGGCCATGCTGGGCGGCATCCGGATCAAGGTCGCCGGCCGCGTGCTCGACGGGAGCCTGTCCTCGCAACTCGCGTCGATGCGGGCGGCCCTCTCGACGGCCGGCGCGGGAGGTGAGGCTTGAGTGGCTGACATCACCGCGAGCGCCATCAGCGAGGTGCTGAGGGCCCAGCTCGAAGGCTTCAAGCCCGGCATCGACGTCCGCGAGGTGGGCACCGTCCTTCGCATCGGCGACGGGATCGCGCAGGTGGACGGCCTCAGGGGCGCGATGGCCGGCGAGCTGCTCGAGTTCGTGACCGCGGGCGGCGAGACCGTCTACGGCATGGTGCTCAACCTGGACGAAGACGCCGTCGGCGCGGTCGTCCTCGGCGAGTACACGCGCATAAAGGAGAACGACACCGTCCGCACGACGGGCCGTGTGGTGGAAGTGCCCTCGGGCAGGGCGCTGCTCGGCCGCATCGTGAACCCGCTGGGGCAGCCGATCGACGGGCGGGGCCCCGTCGAGTCGGAGGGCACGCGCCCCGTCGAGTTCCGGGCTCCTGGAGTCGTGGAGCGCAAGCCCGTCCACGAGCCGATCCAGACCGGCATCATGGCGATCGACTCGATGATCCCCATCGGCCGCGGTCAGCGCGAGCTGATCATCGGCGACCGCCAGACCGGCAAGACCGCGGTGGCGGTCGACACGATCATCAACCAGAAGGGTGCCGACGTCATCTGCGTGTACGTGGCCGTCGGACAGAAGGCATCGACCGTGGCCGGGGTTGTCCGGACGCTGGAGAGCTACGGCGCGATGGACCACACGATCGTGGTGGCGGCCAACGCCTCCGACCCCGCGCCGCTGCAGTACCTCGCGCCGTTCGCCGGCGTGGCCATGGGCGAACACTTCATGTACAACGGCGAGAACGGCGAGCCGGCCGACGCCGGCAACCCCGGCCGCCACGTGCTGTGCATCTACGACGACCTTTCGAAGCAGGCCGTCGCGTACCGGCAGATGTCGCTCACTCTTCGCCGTCCGCCGGGACGCGAGGCGTACCCGGGCGACGTGTTCTATCTGCACAGCCGCTTGCTGGAGCGCGCCGTGAAGCTCAACGACGCGAACGGCGCCGGCTCGCTCACCGCCCTGCCGATCATCGAGACGCAGGCCGGCGACGTCTCGGCCTACATCCCGACGAACGTCATCTCGATCACCGACGGGCAGATATTCCTGCAGACCGACCTCTTCTACCAGGGCGTGCGGCCCGCGATCAACGTCGGGATCTCGGTGTCGCGCGTGGGCGGCAACGCCCAGATCGAGGCGATGAAGCGGGTCGCGGGAAGCCTGCGCCTGGACCTCGCGAACTACCGGTCCCTCGCCGCGTTCGCGCAGTTCGGGTCGGACCTGGACAAGGCGACCCAGGCCACGCTCGACAGGGGCGCGCGGCTGGTGGAGCTGCTCAAGCAGGGCCGCTACGTGCCGATGGCGGTCGAGCGCCAGGTCATGGCGATCTTCGCGGGCACCAACGGGTACCTCGACGAGCTGCCGGTCGAGCGCGTCCAGGAGTTCCGCGACCGGTTCCTCGAGTTCGTCGAGTCCGCCTACCCCGAGATCGGGCAGGCGATCGCGAGTGAGAGGGCGCTTCCGGACGAGACCGCCCAACGCCTGCGCGCCGCCCTGGACGAGTTCGTCGCGTCGTTCATGGCGGGCTAGGCCGGGAGACGGGATGCCGAACCTCCGCGACATCAAGGGCCGGATGGGCAGCGTCGAGTCGACGCGGCAGATCACGCGCACGATGGAGATGGTCGCCACCGCCAAGATCAAGCGGGCGCAGGAGCGCATCGAGTCGGCACGCCCGTACGCTCTGGCGATGATGGAGGTCCTGGGCAACGTGGCGCGCTACGCCAGGGGGGCCGAGCACCCGCTGCTCGAGGAGCACGAGCACATCCATCGCGTGATCGTGGTCGCGGTGACGTCGGACCGCGGGCTGGCCGGGGCGTTCAACGCGAACATCCTGCGTCTGACCGAGGGGCTGATGACCGAGTACGGCGAGCGCGACGCAAGGGTGGACGTCGTCGCCGTGGGCAAGAAGGCCGCCGGGTACTTCCGGTACCGGGGGATCGAGCCGCTGGCGGTCTACCGCGACATCTCCGACAAGCCGACGATCTCGGACGCCCGCTCCATCGCCCGCGATGTCATGGAGCCCTTCTCGGCGCGGGAGGCCGACCTCGTCTTCGTCGTCTTCAACCGCTTCAAGAACGTCGCCGAGCAGAAGCCCGAGGTCCACCAGCTCCTGCCGATCCGGCAGTCGGTGATCGAGGAAGCCGCCGAGGACCAGCGGGTCTCGGCCGAGTACGCCTTCGAGCCCGACGCCGGTTCCGTGCTCGCCCGCCTGCTTCCCACCTACGTCGAGACGCTGGTGTACCGGGCGCTGATGGAATCGGCCGCCTCGGAGCACGGTGCCCGGCGCACCGCCATGAAGGCCGCCACCGACAACGCCGGCGAGATGATCGTCACGCTCACCCGCAGCTACAACCGCGCCCGCCAGGCGTCCATCACCAACGAGATCGCCGAGATCGTCGGCGGTGCTGCGGCGCTCGAGGACTCGTAGGCCGTGCTCGGCCCCGGCGCAGCCGAGGAAGGATAGGGAGCCAATGAACGTCGGACGCATCGTTCGCGTGATCGGCCCGGTCATCGACGCCGAGTTCGGGCCTGACGCCATGCCGGCCATCCACAACGCGCTGACGGTGGACGCCGAGAGCCCGATCGGGCGCGTCAAGCTCGTCGCCGAGGTGCAACAGCACCTCAAGGGCAACCAGGTCCGCGCGGTGGCGATGAGCTCCACCGACGGCGTCACGCGCGGCATGGAGGTAGTGGACACCGGGGGCCCTATGATGATGCCCGTCGGCGAGCCCACCCTCGGCAGGATCTGGAACGTGCTGGGCGAGCCGATCGACGGCAAGCCCATGCCGGGGGTGAAGGACTACTACCCGATCCACCGCGAGGCGCCCGAGTACGAGGACCTCGAGCCCAGCACCGAGATCTTCGAGACCGGCATCAAGGTGATCGACCTGCTCGAGCCCTACATCAAGGGCGGCAAGACGGGGCTCTTCGGCGGTGCGGGGGTGGGCAAGACCATCATCATCATGGAGCTCATCAACAACATCGCCATGCAGCACGGCGGCACATCGGTCTTCACCGGGGTGGGCGAGCGCACCCGAGAGGGCACCGACCTGTTCCTCGAGATGCAGGAATCCGGCGTCATCGACAGGGCATGTCTCGTGTACGGACAGATGAACGAGCCTCCGGGCGCCCGTCTGCGCGTGGGGCTGGCCGGTCTCACCGCCGCGGAGTACTTCCGCGACCAGGGTCAGGACGTTCTGCTGTTCATCGACAACATCTTCCGCTTCACCCAGGCCGGCTCCGAGGTCTCGGCGCTCCTCGGGAGGATGCCCTCGGCCGTGGGGTACCAGCCCACCCTGGCGACCGAGATGGGCGAGCTGCAGGAGCGCATCACCTCGACCCGCCGCGGCTCGATCACCTCGGTGCAGGCGATCTACGTGCCGGCGGACGACCTCACCGACCCGGCGCCCGCTACGGCCTTCACGCACCTCGACTCCACCACGGTCCTCTCGCGCTCCATCGCGGAGCTCGGCATCTACCCGGCGGTCGACCCGCTCGCCTCGACCTCGCGCGCGCTGGACCCCGAGATCGTAGGCGAGGAGCACTACCGGGTCGCCCGCGCGGTGCAGCAGGTGCTGCAGCGGTACAAGGACCTGCAGGACCTCATCGCGATCCTCGGCATGGACGAGCTCTCCGAGGAGGACAAGCTCGTCGTCGGGCGCGCCCGCAGGATCCAGCAGTTCCTCAGCCAGCCGTTCTTCGTCGCGGAGCAGTTCACGGGGTTCGCGGGCAAGTACGTGAAGCTCGAGGACACCATCCGCGGCTTCGACGAGATCGCCTCGGGCCGGCACGACGACGTGCCCGAGGGGGCCTTCCGCTACGTCGGCACCATCGAGGAGGCCCTCGAGGCCGCCGAGAAGACGGCCGCGAGCGCGTAGGGAGGCGGAGCGGTGGCGGAGCGGACACTACTGGTGGAGATCGTCACCCCGGAGCGCATCGTGTACGCCAGCGAGGTGCGCATGGTCGTCGCGCCCACGGTCGACGGCGAGGTCGGCATCCTGCCGCTGCACGCGCCGCTGGTGAGCGCTCTTCGGCCCGGGGAGGTCCGAGTGCGCCACAGCGACGACGAGGTCGAGTGGTTCGCGATATCGGGCGGTTACATCCAGGTGCACGAGGACAAGGTCATCGTGCTCGCCGACGACGCCGTCCCGTCCTCGCAGGTCGACTTCGAGCGCGCCCGAGCGGGCGCGGAGCACGCTCAGCAGCGGCTGGCGGAGATCGCGGCGGGCGACAGCGCCGAGGCCGACCGGTGCGAGCGCGACCTCAAGTGGTGCGAGGCGCAGATCAAGGCGGGCGGCAAGAGGCGCTGATGCCGCGGTGAAGCGGCCCTCCCGTTCACGTGCGGTTGACGCTACATACCCGCTGCTTCCATCCTCGGCCGCGCTCCGCTACCCTTTATCGGTTCGCTGCGGCGTCTTTCGCCGCGCAAGGCGCGGGGGAGGCAGCGCGCCAGGGCGACCGTCAGGAAGGTGAACTCCAGGCATGCCGAGGTTCGTCATCCACGGCGGCAACCCTCTGACAGGGGAGGTCGGCGTCGGCGGGGCGAAGAACTCCGCACTGAAGCTGATGGCCGCGTCCGTGCTGGCCCCCGGCCTCACCCGCCTCCGCAACGTGCCCGACATCAGCGACGTCGGCGTCATGGCCCAGGTGCTGGAGCGCCTCGGGGCGCGCGTCACCCGCTCGGACCATTCCCTGGACGTCGACACGAGCGAGCTGTCCTCGGTGGAGGCGCCCTACGACCTCGTCGCGCGGATGCGCGCCTCCATCGCGGTCCTCGGGCCGCTCGTCGCCCGGACGGGCGAGGCACGCGTCGCGATGCCCGGCGGGTGCAACATCGGTTCGCGCAAGGTCGACATCCACATCCGGGGGCTGCAGGAGCTCGGCGCCGAGATCGAGGTCGAGCACGGCTTCATCAACGCCCGCGCGAAGCGCCTCCGGGGCGCCCACGTGCTGCTCGAGTTCCCGAGCGTGGGCGCGACCGAGAACCTGCTGATGGCGGCCGTCACCGCCGAGGGCACGACCACGATCGAGAACGCCGCGCGCGAGCCCGAGATCCAGGACCTCATCGCGTTCCTGCGCTCCATGGGCGCCAGGATCCACGGAGCGGGGACGCCGACCGTGACGGTGGAGGGCGTCGAGGAGCTGCGCCCCACCGAGCATGCGGTGGTGGGTGACCGGATAGAGGCCGGGACGTTCATCGTGGCGGGCGCGATGTGCGGAGGACCGGTGGCGGTCACCGGGTTCGATCCGCACCACATCGAGATGGTGCTCGTGAAGCTGCGCGCCGCGGGCGTGGACGTGTGGGTCGGGGATGGTTCGGTGAGCGTGCGCCTGGAGGGGCGTCCCCGTCCCGTCGACGTCCAGACGCTGCCGTACCCCGGCTTCCCCACGGACATGCAGGCGCAGTTCACCGCGCTCATGGCCGTCGCCGACGGGGGCAGCGTGGTCACCGAGAACGTGTTCGAGAACCGGTTCATGTTCGCCGACGAGATCGCCCGCATGGGCGCGGAGATCACCATCGACGGGCATCACGCGGTGATCAAGGGCGTGCCGAGGCTCTCCGGGGCCCCCGTGATCTGCCCGGACCTGCGCGGAGGCGCGGCCCTCGTGCTGGCCGGCCTGGCAGCCGAGGGCGAGACCGTCGTCGATGGGGTCCACCACATCGAACGCGGCTACGAGGGGTTCGTCGAGAAGCTGGCGGGGCTGGGCGCGGACATCCGCGCCGTCCCCTGACACGTCGGGGCGGGTGCGCCGAGGAGGGAGCAGCGTTGCTGGACCGAGAGGCGATCGAGGCGGTCATCCCGCACCGCGATCCGTTCCTGCTCGTCGACCGGGTCGAGGATCTCGTGCCCGGGGAGCGCGCGACCGGCTACCTGGACGTGCGCGAGGACGCCTTCTGGGTACCGGGGCACTTCCCCGGACGTCCCGTCATGCCCGGCGTGCTGATCGTGGAGGCGATGGCGCAGGTGGGAGCGGTCGCGCTGCTGTCGCTGCCGGAGAACCGGGGCCGCCTGGCGCTCTTCGGCGGGATCGAGAGGGTGCGCTTCAAGCGGCTGGTCGTCCCGGGCGACACCCTCCGCCTCGCCGTCACGATCGCGCGACGGCGCGGGCCCGTCGGGCTCGGCGACGGAACCGCGCACGTGGGGGACGAGCTCGCCTGCTCCGGTGAGCTCATGTTCGCGGTAAAATGACCCAGTCGCGCCGCCGCGAGCACGCCCACCGCGCGGCCCGCGTCGTTTCTATGCCGCCTACCAGGTGAAAGGACCGCCGGCCAGTGTCGCTCGAACAGCGCATCCGTGACGGCTCCGCCGTCTTCGCCGTCGTCGGCCTCGGGTACGTGGGCCTGCCGCTCGTGGTGGAGATGGCGCGCTCGGGCCACGAGGTCATAGGCATCGACGTGAACGCCGAGAGGGCGGCCGAGGTGGCGGCGGGACGCTCCCACATCGCCGACGTGCCCGCCGAGGACCTCGCCGAGAGCGTGGCGGCGGGCCTCGTGGAGGCGACGACCGACTTCTCCAGGGTGGCCGAGTGCGACTGCGTCGCGATCTGCGTGCCCACACCGCTCGACGAGATGAAGGAGCCGGACACCTCGTTCATGGAGGCGGCCGCCCGCTCGATCGTCGGGTACCTGCGCCCGGGCGTGCTCGTGACGCTCGAGTCCACGACGTACCCGGGGACCACCGAGGAGGTCGTGCAGCCGATCCTCGAGTCGGGAGGCCTGGAGGTCGGGAGCGACATCCACCTGGCGTTCTCGCCGGAGCGCGTGGACCCGGGGAACCCGGTCTACAAGACCAGGAACACCCCCAAGATCGTCGGGGGCGTCACCGCGGAGTGCACCAGGCTCGCGGCCGTGTTCTACGAGCGCTTCATCGACACCGTGGTCCCGGTCTCGTCGACCCGGGCCGCCGAGATGACCAAGCTGCTCGAGAACATCTTCCGCTGCGTGAACATCGCGCTGGTGAACGAGCTGCTGCGCCTCTCCGAGCGAATGGGCATCGACATCTGGGAGGTCATAGACGCGGCCAAGACCAAGCCGTTCGGGTTCATGCCGTTCTACCCGGGCCCCGGTCTCGGCGGCCACTGCATCCCGATAGACCCGTTCTACCTGTCCTGGAAGGCGCGCGAGTTCGACTTCCACACCGAGTTCATCGAGCTGGCGGGCAAGATCAACGAGGACATGCCGTACTACGTCGTGCGGCGGCTGATGGAGGCGCTCAACACCCACCGCAAGCCGCTCGCGGGCTCCCGGGTGCTCGTGCTGGGCGTGGCGTACAAGGCCGACATCGACGACATGCGCGAGTCCCCCGCCATCAAGGTCGCGCAGCTGCTGCTCGCCAAGGAGGCCGATGTCGTCTACCACGACCCCCACGTGCCGGAGTTCGTCGTGGAGGGCGTGGGCGTGCCGGGCGTCGACCTGACCGCGGAGGAGCTCGCCGCGGCCGACGCCGTGCTCGTCATCACCAACCATCGCGGCGTCGACTACGACCTCGTCGCGCGGCACGCACCCCTCGTCCTGGACACGCGCAACACGATGCCCTCGCACGCGGACCCCAAGGTGGTGCGGCTATGACGCCCGCCGGCAGCGCCGGGACGGGCGCCGCCCGGCCGTCCAAGCCGGTGCGCGTCGGCGTCGTGGGGTACGGCTACTGGGGACCCAACCTGGTGCGCAACCTCGACCGTCTGCCGGACGCCGACCTCGTGTGCGCGTGCGACGTGAACGACGGCAACCTCGAGCGCCTGAAGGCCGCGTACCCCCACCTCGACACCTCCTGCGACCTCGGCGAGATGCTCTCGCGGTTCGACGTCGACGCGGTCGTGGTGGCCTCCTCGGCACCGTCGCACTTCGGCCTCGCGAAGCGCGCGCTCGAGGCGGGCAAGCACGTCTTCGTCGAGAAGCCGCTGACGCTGACGAGCCGGGACGCCGAGGAGCTCGTCAGGCTCGCCGACGACCGCCGCCTGACGCTGATGGTCGGCCACCTCATGGAGTACCACTCCGCGATCGAGTGGATCCGCGACCGCATCGCCGCGGGCGATCTGGGGGAGGTGCTCTACGTCTACGGGCAGCGCCTCAACCTCGGGAAGGTCCGTACCGAGGAGAACGCGTTCTGGTCCCTGGCGCCGCACGACGTCTCGATCGTGCTGTACCTCCTGGGCGAGAGCCCCGACTACGTGTCGGCCAACGGCGCGGCGTACGTCACCCCCGGCGTGCAGGACACCGTCTTCGCGAACCTGCACTTCCCGTCCGGCAAGATGGCCAACATCCACGTGAGCTGGCTGGATCCGCACAAGGTCCGCAAGTTCACCATCGTCGGATCCAAGAAGATGCTGGTCTTCGACGACATGGAGGCCACCGAGAAGGTCTGGATCTACGACAAGGGCGTCGAGCCGCCGGAGGCGCTGCCCTACGGCGCGGACCTCCAGCTGCGGTTCGGCGAGATCCGCGTGCCCTTCATCGAGATGAGCGAGCCGTTGGCCAAGGAGGTCCAGCACTTCCTCGACCGCGTGACCGACGGCGAGACTCCGCGTTCCGACGGGCGGGACGGCCTGCGCGTGGTACGCGTGCTCGAGGCGGTCGACGAGTCGATGGCCGCGGGCGGCGCACCCATGAGCACGACCGTGGAGGTCTGAGGTGGCCGAGGAGACCGGGTCCGGCGGGGGCTTCTCGCACGGGATCGGCGTGATGGTCGAGCGCGGCGCACGGATCGGGGAGGGTGTCGTCCTGGGCCACCACGTGACGATCCACGCCGGGACCGTGCTGGGCGACGGGGTGACCGTGGCGGACTTCGCCGTGCTCGGCCGACGGCCGAAGCTCTCCGCGCGCTCCACGGCGGCGGCCGCCGGCGACCTGGGGCCGCTGGTCGTCGGAGCCGGCACGTCGGTGGGCAGCCACACGGTGCTCATGGCCGGCACGGAGATCGGCGAGCGCTGCGTCCTGGGCGACGGCGCGGGCGTGCGAGAACGGTGCCGTGTAGGGGACGACGTCGTGCTCGGCCGCAACGTGACCGTCGAGAACGACACCACCATCGGCTCGCGCACCAGGATCCAGACCGGCGCGTATGTCACCGCGTACATGAGGATCGAGGACGACGTCTTCATCGCTCCGATGGTCGTGACGACCAACGACAACTACATGGGCCGCACCGAGGAGCGCTTCAAGCATGTGCGCGGGCCCACCATCCGTCGCGGGGCGCGCATCGGCGGCGGCGCGCACATCCTGCCGGGCGTGGAGATCGGCGAGGAGGCGTTCGTGGCCACGGGGGCGGTCGTCACACGGGACGTGCCCTCGCGCGCGCTCGTCATGGGGGCGCCGGCGAGGAAGGTGCGCGACGTGCCCGAGGAGGAGTTGCTGGAGGACCGGTGACGCGTGGAGAAGCCGTGGGCCCCGTGACGGGTCCGTGACGGCGGGACCGGCCGCGCTCGGTACGTGAGACCATGCTGCGCGCGCCCCGCGACCCGCTGGTCGCACGCACCGCTCCAGTGAGCGAGCAACGGAAAGGTGAGCGATGGGGATCCCCCTTCTCGACCTGAAGGCACAGTACCGGGAGTTGAAGCCCGAGATCGACGCCGCGATCGCCGAGGTCATGGAGAGCGCGGCGTTCATCGGCGGGCCGAGGGTGCGGGCGCTGGAGGACGCGGTCGCCGGCTACGTCGGCACCAAGCACGCCGTGGCGTGCGCGAGCGGGACGGACGCCCTGTTCCTGATCCTCGAGGCCATGGGCATCGGCCCGGGCGACGAGGTGGTGACGTCGCCGTTCACGTTCTTCGCCACCGCCGAGGCGATCAGCCGCGTCGGCGCGACGCCTGTCTTCGTGGACATCGAGCCCGACACGTACAACCTGGACGTGTCGAAGGTCGAAGCCGCCGTGACGCAGCGTACGAGGGCGGTCATGCCCGTCCACATCTTCGGTCAGTGCGTGGACATGGACCCCTTGCTCGAGATCGCCGGGGCGCGGGGCCTCAAGGTGATCGAGGACGCGTGTCAGGCGATCGGCGCGACGTACAAGGGCCGCAAGGCCGGCGCGCTCTCCGACGCCGCGGCGTTCAGCTTCTTCCCGAGCAAGAACCTCGGCGCCGCCGGCGACGGGGGCATCATCACGACCGATGACGACGCGCTCGCCGCCAGGGCGCGCAGGATCGCCAACCACGGGACGTCCAAGAAGTACTTCCACGACGAACTGGGCTTGAACAGCCGGCTCGATGCGCTGCAGGCAGCCATCCTGCTCGTGAAGCTCCCGCACCTCGACTCCTGGAACGAGGCGCGGCGAGCGGCCGCCGCGGTCTATGACGAGATGCTCTCCGGGCTCCCGCTGCGGCTTCCCGTCTCCAGTGACCGCGGCACGCCCGTGTACCACCTCTACATGGTGAGCACGCCGGAACGCGAGCGGGCCATGGCCGCGCTGAAGGCCGCGGACATCGGCACGGCGATCTACTATCCGCTCTCGCTGCACCTGCAGGAGGTCTACGCGGCCCTCGGGTACGAGTCCGGGAGCCTGCCGGTGGCCGAGTCCGCCGACGACGGGTGTTTCGCGGTCCCCTGTTTCCCGGGGATCACGCCGAAGCAGCAGGAAGAGGTCGCGCGTGTCCTCCGGGACGCGCTCGTATGAAGCAGGCCGGGCTGTCCGCCGACCTGCGCGCGAGGCGCTCCGGTGATGGCCCGGCCGCGAGGGGCTGGTAGGATCCTCCGGTCGGACGTCCCGGCCGATCCGCCGGCCCGAGCGGGGGAAGAGGGAGGACGCCGCCTCGTCGGCGGTTCGGGGTAAACGCCAGGAGACCGGCGTCTTCACGGTCCGGTACGAGGAGTGCGATGAGACGAGATCGCCGACAAGGATCGCACACGAGGCGCCGCCCGCGGGCGGCGCACGGGCGGCAGTCCGCCGTCCCGGGCGAGAAGGCCTGGACGGAGTACCACCGCGGCCGTCGTGTCGCCGTGGAGGCCGCCCCCCGTATGCGGATCCACGCGCAGCGGCGCGCGCACCTGGTCAAGCGCGTGCTGCTCACGGTCGCCGCTCTCATGCTCGGGCTCGCCGCCGCCGCGGGAGCCTGGGCGCTCGCGTTCATAACCGGCGTGCAGAACGATCTCATCGACTCGCCCGAGCACGACAAGACCGTGGAGGCGCTGACGCGCCAGAAGGCGGAGCCCTTCACGGTGCTGTTGCTGGGGGACGACCGGCGCCCGGGCGAGACGAGGGCCCGTGCCGACACGATCATCGTCGCCCGCATCGACGCGAAGAGCAAGGAAGTGCGGATGGTCTCCATCCCACGCGACAGCCGCGTGGAGATACCGGGCTACGGGATGGAGAAGATCAACGCGGCGACGTTCCACGGGGGTCCGGCCCTGATGGTCGACACCCTCGAGGACTACCTCGGCGTGCCCATCAACCACTACATGATGGTGGACTTCAGGGGCTTCCAGGGCGTGGTCGACGCCATGGGCGGCGTCCGGGTGGACGTGGACGTCGAGATCAACGACAAGAAGGCGGCCAGCCACGGCTCGCGGCAGGCGTACCACATCCCGGCCGGCGACCAGCTGCTCGACGGCGAGCACGCCCTCACGTACGTGCGCAGCCGCAAGTTCCCCGACGGCGACTTCACGCGGATGAGGCATCAGCAGACGTTCTTCAAGGCGCTGGCGAAGCAGTCGCTCAAGCTCGGCAACGTCTTCAAGCTGCCGGGCGTGGTCAAGGAGATGGCCAGGCACACCACGAGCGACATGAGCGTCACCGAGATCCTCGCGCTCGTGCAGGCGCTACGCGGGCTGGGTGAGAAGAACGTGCAGGCGGCGACGCTCGTCGGGCCCTCGCAGACGATCGGCGGCGTCTCCTACGTCATCCCCGACGAGTACGTCAAGGAGCAGCTCTCCGAGGCGCTGCGGAGCGGAGCGGACATAGAGGGGGCGGACGAGACGCCGGCCGAGCAGGTCGACCCCGCGTCGGTGACGGTCACGGTGCGCAACGGCGCGGGCATCTCGGGCTGTGCGGCCGATGCCGCCGACCGCCTGCGCGGCAAGGGATACACCGTCGGCGACGTCGGCAACGCGAACCGGTTCGTGTACGAGACCACGCTGGTGATCTTCAAGGACCGGGAAGACAAGGCGCGCAGCGTGGCGAGAGCTCTGGGAGTGGCAAGGGTCGTCGAGAGCCGAGGCATGTACAGCTTCTCCACCGACGTGCTCGTGGTCGTCGGGAAGGACTGGCGGGCGGGCGCGGGCGACGTTTCGGGCGCCGCCGGCACCGCGACCCCCTTCCGCCGCGTGCAGTAGCCCGCCTCAGGCGCGCCGGTCTCCGCCGCCCCTCGAGCCGGCTGCCTCCTCCAGCACTCCGATGAAGAGCGCCGCCTGCAGATCGCGGCCGTAGCGCTGCTCGGCGACCCGCCGCGCGTTGCGGCCGAGGCGCTCGGTGAGCTCGGCGTCGTCCGCCAGCCGCTCGACCGCGTCGGCCAGAGCCGTCCCGTCGCCCGGGGGCACGTACAGCCCGGCTTCCTCCTCGGTCACGATGTCCCTGGTCCACCCTCCCGAGTTCACGATGACCGGTCTGCCCGAGGCGAGCGCGTCGAAGAACTTGTTCGGCGAGTTGGTGGCCAGGATGGGCACGTCGGCGAAGAGCGTCATGAGGGCGTCGGCGGTGCGGGTGACGCGCGGGATGTCGCGCTTGGGCATCGGTCCGGCGAGCACGACACCGTCGCCCACACCGAGGCGCTGCACCTCGGCGCGAAGGGCCGAGAGGCTCCTGCCCTCGCCGACGATGAGGAAGACGACGTCGTCACGTCCCCGGTCCCGCAGGACGCGGGCGGCCTCGGGCACCTGCGCTTCCAGCGCGTTGCTGGGGCCGACGGCTCCGGCGTAGCCCGCGACGAACCGGCCCTCGAGGCCGAACCGCGCGACCAGCTCCGGGTCCTTCCCACCGGGCGAGAAGAGGTCGAGGTCGCAGCAGTTCGGGATCATGTGCACGCGTCCGGAGGGGACGCCCTCCTCCACCACTCCGGCGGCCATTCCCGGCGAGAGCGCGATCACCGCGGCCGAACGCCGGTACAGGAAGCGCTCCAGCGCCTTCGCGAGCCGGCCGAGGAGCCCGCGGCGGCGCAGGGCGCCCATCTGGAAGGCTGCCTCCGGCCACAGGTCGCGGACCTCGAACACGAAGGGCGCGCGGCGCAGCGCGGCGGCCGCCCAACCCGGGAAGCCGACGGTAAGGGGCGTGGAGGTGGCGATGACGACGTCGGGGCGCGGGGCGCTGGCCGCGAGCCAGGTGGCTCCGAACATGAACTTCAGGAACGACAGGATGCGCCTCCCGTACCCCATGTAGTTGGAGTAGTCGACGCGCACCGAGCGCACGTCGATCCCGTCGACGTCGCCGCGCGCGAACAGCCGCTCCGAGAAGCTCGCCGGGAGGCGCGAGGAGCTGGAGACCATGACGACCTCGTGCCCCGCCTCGATGAGACGGCGTGAGAACTCGTAGGAGCGGATCAGCCCGAGGGAGGACTCGCGGTCGGCGAAGAACTGGTGGATGTAGAGGACCCGCACGGTTCGCGCCGGTCCCGGGTCAGGTGCGGTGAGCGCCCTCGCGCCCGACCGCCATGTACGTGAGGCCCGCCGCCGTGACGTCCTCGGCTCGAAGCGCGTCGCGGCCGTCGAACACGATCGCAGGATCGCGCATGACCGAGCGCACCCGCGGCCAGTCCAAGCCGACGAACTCGTCCCACTCGGTGACCAGGACCGCGGCGGACGCTCCCTCGAGCGCTTCCCAGACGGTCGCGCAGCGCCTGGCCCCGCCGAGGTCCGCCTCGGCGGCGACCGGGTCGTACGCGGTGACCTCGGCGCCCTCCTCGACCAGCAGCGGGATGATGTCCAGCGCCGGGGACTCGCGGATGTCGTCGGTCATCGGCTTGAAGGACAGACCGAGCACGGCGACACGGCAGTGGTGCAGGTCGCGAAGGGCTCGGGAGAGGTGGATGACCGGCAGCAGCCGCTGGCGGTTGTTCACGTCGATGACCGCTTTGAGCAAGTCGAACTGATAGCCGTTGAGAGTGGAGATGAAGTCCAGCGCTCGGGTGTCCTTGGGGAAGCAGCTGCCGCCGTAGCCGATGCCCGCGTGCAGGAAGTGAGGTCCGATGCGCTTGTCCAGGCCGATACCCCGGGCGACCGAGTCGATGTCTGCGCCCACGCAGTCGCACACGTTCGCGATCTCGTTGATGAACGAGATCTTCGTCGACAGGAACGCGTTGCTCGCGTACTTGATCGTCTCGGCGCTCGCCACGTCCGTGGCGAGCACGGGGGCGTCCACGTCCTGGTATAGGGCCGAGACGACGGCGAGGTCCTCGGGGTCCCGGCCGCCGAGCACGACCCGGTCGGTGCGGTGCCAGTCCTCGACGGCGCGTCCCTCGCGCAGGAACTCCGGGTTCGACACGTAGCCCACCCGGACCCGTGCCCGCGACAGGTACCGCTCCATGAGCGCCGCGCCGGTGCCGGGCGGGACGGTGGACTTCATGACCAGTGTGAACGGGCGGTCCGCGGCGCCGACGATCTCCTCGACGCACGAGCGCACCTGGGAGAGGTCCGCGGCGCCGTTGCCCGACATCGGGGTCCCCACCGCGATGAAGGTCACGTCGCCGATCAGCTCGCCCCATCCGGCGGCGGGAGTGGCGAAGCGGAGGCGGCCGCTCTCGACGCCCTCGGCGAGCAGGTCCTCGATGCCAGGCTCGTGGATGGTGGCCCTCCCCGCGGAGAGCGCCTCGACCTTGGCGGGGTCGATGTCGACGCAGGTGACCTCGTGGCCCGAGTGAGCCAGGCAGGTACCGGTCACGAGGCCGACGTAACCCGTTCCCACGACCGTGAGCTGTGCCAATGCTCCTCCTCGTCCACTCGGCCGCCGGGGTCGCGCCGCCGGGTCAGGGTATCACATCCGGGATCGCGCTCCGGCGCTCCCAAGCGCTCTCCAGCGGCCCGCCCGCCGCGTGCCGTCACGGCCCCGCACCCTCGGTCGCCCGGCGGAACCCCAGGCGGCTCGCGGCCTTCCCCGCGAGCTCCGCGACGAACTCGCGCTCGTCGTCGCGCAGCGCGCGCAGGCCCAGCAGCGCGGCGACGTAGGCGGCGATGCCCACCACCGCTTCGAGTGCGAGGACCGCGATGTTGGCGGGCAGCAGCGCCGCGGTCACCGCGATCGCGCCCCACATCGCGAGCCCGGCGGCCGTGATGCGGCCGAGGTCGAGCCAGGGGATGTCCCACGACATGTAGGGCCTGCTGCGCACCCAGGTCAGGGCGAGCAGGGCGACGTAGGAGGCGAGTGTCGTGTAGGCCGCCGCCATGTAGCCGAAGACCGGCACGAGGACCAGGTTCGCTCCGAGGTTGAACGCGGCCGCCGCCAGCGTGTTGGACATGATGATCGTCGAGCGCTTGTGCAGCGCGATGCCGTTCCCCGCTATCTGCACGAGCCCGTAGCACATCACCCCGGCGGCCACGATCGGGAGGATGGGGTAGGCCGCCCGGTACGCCTCGCCGGTGAAGATCCCCATGAAGTCGCGGGCCGCGCCCGCCAGCCCGAACAGGAGGGGGAACGTCGCCATCGAGAAGTAGCGGGTGAACTGGGTCTGCACGCGCTGCGCGACGTGCTGCCCCCGCTTCTCGAAGGTCTGCACCATGACCGGGGCCATCGTGATGACCGCGGGCATCATGACGAGCTGCATGACCTTCTCGCCGAGGCCGTAGGCGACCGAGTACATGCCCACCTCGGCCGTGCCGCGAAGGAACCCGATGACGTAGCGGTCGGACATCACCAGCATCCAGGCGGAGACGGCGGCCGGCACCATCGGGATGCCGTAGCGCAGGAACTCGTCGAACACGTCGCGGCGCACGTGTCTCGGCGAGAGCTTCCCCTCCTTGCGGACCTCCCGGAGGCAGAACGGGATGAGCACGGCGTGTCCGAGCAGCACGCCCAGCAGGATGCCGTACGAGCCCCACCTCGGCCCCGCGACGAAGGACACCGAGAACGCGGTCGCGACGACGGTGCCGGCCACGGAGAGCGTCGCGAACGCCGTCGAGCGGTTCGATGCGCGCAGGACCTGCAGGAGCACGTTGAACAGGTAGTTGAAGGCGAGCCCGGCGATGCCTACCGGGATGAGGCGGGCGACGCTTGGGGGGATGTCGCCGGCGAACACCAGCGCGCCGGCGCCCAGCAGGGCCGACACGACCGCGAGCGAGGCGATGGAGGACCACAGGGTCGTCGCCACGTAGTCGTCCTCGCGGCCCTGCTTCTCGTAGGGCCAGTAGAAGCGCACCGCCGAGCCGGTGATCCACGCCGTCGCGAAGGTCGCCGCGAAGGTCGTGGCCGAGGAGACGAGGTAGAAGTCGCCGTAGTCCGCGCGGCCGATCAGACGCGTGAAGACGGGCACCGTGACCAGCGACGTCAGCGCCGGCACGAGCCTGACGGGGAAGTACTTGGCGGCGTCCGTCCCGGCGCCTTTGAGGATGTCTTTCAGCACGGGTCCCGATCCTGACACGGGGGGAGGATCGCACGCTCCCCCGACGGCGAACCGTTACGCTTCCGGGCCTGCCGCCCCCGGCAGTCTATACGATGCCGCAGTGGCAGCGAACCTGCTAGGGAGCGCCTGGAGCGATGTTACAATGGCTCGCGGCCCGCCCCCGACCGCAAGGGTGCCCATGAGGAGAGTCCTGGCGTTCGCCGTCGCGCTCGCGACGCTGTCCACCCCCCTGCCCGCCGCCTTCTCCCTGACCGCTCCCTACTTCGAGCGGGAGGCGTCCGGCAACGCGGCCTACGAGGCCATGGTCATCCACCCCGAAGCGGTCTACGACGCTGCGGCCGAGAAGACCTACGTGGCCTACCAGGGCTTCGGCCTGGACCCCTACGTCGCCGCCTACGACCACGAGGACCAGGCGTGGGAGGGCCCGTTCCGCGTGGGCGACAACCCGCTCATCCAGGACTTCCACGGCGGGCCCTCGATCGCGCTCGACGCCGAGGGCTACGTGCACGTCTTCTACGGCGCCCACAACTCCAACATCAAGCACGTGAGGTCCCTCGAGCCCAACACCGTGTCGCAGGGCTGGACAGCGGCGGTCGACGTCGCCACCGGGACGACCAAGCGTCAAGGGACCTACCCGCAGCCGCTGCTCGTCGGCGACAAGCTGATGCTGTTCTACCGGGTGCGCACCAGCAACAAGGCGTACGACGGCGCGTGGGCGGTTCTCGAGCGGGCGGGGGACGGCGGCTGGACGGGTCCCAGGTACGTGATCGAGGTGCGCCCGGGCATGGACGCCTGGTACGCGAACTTCAGCCTCGGCCCCGACGGCCGTACCGTCCACTGCGCGTTCCACTGGCGCGACATCGGCAGCCCCGACATGTCCACCCGGTACGACCTCTACTACATGCGGCGGGACCCGGACGGGCGGTGGGTCGACCTCGAAGGGCAGGAGCTGCCCCGCGAGGGGCTCAAGAAGACGTATCCGGACGGCACGCCGGGCCTGGACGAGCGCTGCAAGGTGTGGGACTCGCAGGGCGCGGGCGTGAACCAGATGGTCGTGCGCGCCGACGACGAGGGCGCGCCGCACATCCTGTTCCTCGCCGAGCGTCCGCTCCCCGGCGGCGACAGGTACGACTGGCGCTACATCGAGGGGCGCACGATCGAAGGGACGAGTTCGGTCGAGACGACGTTCCCCGCGGAGCCCGAGCGCATCACCGGGACCGACGATTTCTTCGATGCGGGGGACCTGGACGTCTCGGGCGGCAGGACCGTCGCCTACCTCACGACCGGAGGCGTGCCGGACCCGCAGGCGCTGCCCGGGGCGACGAACGCCGCGCGCGGAGGGGACATCGAGGAGTGGGAACTCGGGGCCGGCGGTGAGTGGTCTCTGAAGGGGCCCGTGAAGCGATCGCCGGACGCCTCGTCGCGGTACAACGATCCCCAGATCGTGCGAACGGCAGGCGGCGGACCTCCCCACCCCGATGCGCGCCTGATGTTCGCCGAGTGGAACAACGACGGCGCCAACTTCATCCACAAGGTCTTCCTGTGGGGGGAGAGCGGCTTCCTCGGAAGGGAGTTCACGCCCGACGCGTGGCGGCTCGCCGGCCCGAACAGGGTCGAGACCGCCGTCGCGGTCTCCAGGCGGGCCTTCCCCAACGGGAGCCAGACCTACGAGGCGGGCAAGCGCACGTCGGCCGTGTTCGTGGCGTCCAAGTCGGACTTCCCCGACGTGCTGTGCGGTGGGCCGCTCGCCCACGCGTACCAGGCGCCCCTGCTCCTGGTGAGCAAGGATCGCCTGGACGCCTCGGTCTCGGCGGAGATCGACCGACTCTTCTCCCGGGCGGGGAGTCCCGAGGCCACTCAGAGCATCGCGAGGAAGGTGTTCATCCTCGGCGGAGAGGCCGCCGTGTCCAGGAAGGTGGAGGACGCACTGCGTGCCAAGAGCAAGGTGAGCGTCGAGAGGATCGCCGGCCCCGACAGGTACGCCACGTCCAGGAGCATCGCCTCGAAGCTGAAGGCGCGCCGCGGCGGCGAGCGGCCGACGCGGGTCGTGATCGCCTCGGGCGTGACCTTCCCCGACGCGCTCGTCGTCTCTCCGCTCGCGGCGCGAAAGGCCTGGCCGATCCTGCTCACGAGGCAGGACTCCCTGCCCTCGGCCTCCCGTGACGCGATCGCGGCGCTGAAGCCAGCCGGGTCGCTGGTAGTGGGCAGCGAGGCGGCCGTCTCGTCGGCCGTCGCGGGCCAGGTGGCGAACCTGACCGGCTCGGCCCCGCTGCGCAAGGGCGGTCCGACCCGCTACGACACGGCCCTGGAGATCGCCCGGTACGCCCAGTCGGAGAGGGTGCTGGAGTCCGAGCGCTTCGTTCTGGCCTCGGGCGAGGACTTCCCGGACGGGCTGGCCGGAGGCGTGATGGCGGCCCGCTTCCGCGCCACGATGCTCATCACCTCGCGCGACCTCAACCCGCGGTTCGGCACGCTGCCGGCCTCGACCGAGCGGTGGGTCGCGGACAACGCGCACGAGGTGCTGGACGTCTTCGTCCTCGGCGGCGAGCCGGCGGTCTCCGCGCAGGTGATGAACCGCCTCATGAGCCTGCTGCCGGCGCCGCCGGCGCCGCAGTAGGCCCCTAGGCTCCCGTGAGCCGCTCGTACAAGCCGAGGAGCTTCTCCCGCTCGGTCTCCCAGTTGTAGCGCAGGGCCGCCGCGCGGGCCGCGCGGGCGTACCCTGCGGCGCGAGCAAGCACGGCGAGCACGGCGCGCGCGATGTCCGCGGGGTCGGTCACGTCGGCCAGCACTCCGGCGCCCGTCTCACGCACGAAGCGCGAGATCGTCGGCATCTCCGAGGCGACCACCGGCGTGCCGGCCATGAACGAGTCGAAGAGCTTGTTGGGCGCCGTCAGGCGGTAGGACAGCGAGTGGGGCTCGATCGTCACCGCCGAGACGTGCGCCGCGGCCAGCGCCGGCACGATCTCCTCGGGAGGGATCACGCCGAGGAACCGCACGCGATCGCCGAAGGGCGCCGCCGCCTCGCGTATCGCCGTCTCGTAGTCGGGCTGCGGGATGGGGCCTATGAGCTCGACGACGTGGTCGACGGGCAGGTGCGCGAGCGAGGCGATGAGCGGCACCGCCCCGCGCCCGTGCTGGAAGACGCCCACGTAGCGGATGCGTACCTCCTCGGACGCGTCGCGCTCGGCCCAGGCGGCCGCAAGCTCCTCGTCGGGGAAGTGGCGCGGCGCGTTGAGCAGCGTCTCGGCCGGCCCTTCGTAGCCGTAGCGCCGCACGATCTCCTCCGTGTAGGCGGGCGATGCGGTCAGCAGCGCGTCCGCACGGCGCAACAGCGGACCCTCGAGCGCGACCAGCGCGCGGCGCTTGGCGTGCACCTTGTCGCGGGCGTGCCCGCTCCACAGCTCGTGCGAGTCGTAGACGAGCTTGGCGCCTGCGCGGCGCGCGGCGAGGAAGCAGGGCAGCAGCGAGTCGACGTCGTGGGCGTGGTAGACGTCCGCACCCTCCTCGGCCAGCGGGCGCACCAGGCTCGCGAACGGGATGCGGCTCGTCCTGCCGACGCGCCGCACGCGCACGCCGCCCGCGGTCTCCTCGGAGGGCAGGCCGGCCCCGGCGTCGGCTACCACCACGACGTCGTAGCCGCCCGCGGCGAGCGTCTCGGCCTCGCGGCGCACCCGCAGGTCGTGCGTGTAGGCGTTGTTCACGCGGACGCAGACTCCGGTGCGGCGCACGGGCTCCGAGGCGGCGAGTGCCGCGGTCGATCGGGGCTGCTGGTCCACGCTGGCCTCTCGTCGGGGAGCGGGTGCGCCTTGTACCGGCGCGACAAGCGATTATAGTATGGCCAGCATGAGCCCCTCCACGCCGAGGAGACTCCTCCTCGTCACCTACGAGTTCCCTCCGTCCGCCGGAGGGGGCGTCCAGCGCCTCGCGAAACTCGCCAAGCACCTGCCCCGGCACGGGTGGCGCGTCACCGTGGTCGCCGCCGAGCCCATCGAGGGGCGGCCCCGCGACGAGACGCTGCTGGCCGACGTGAGTGAGGCCCGGGTGGTCCGGCTGCCGGCCCGGGACGTGGGAGCGGGCGTCGCGCGAGCCATCTCGCCGGTCAAGCGGCTGGTGCGCAGGCGCGGCGCGTCGGAGCAGGGGCGGCGCACCTCCGGCTCCGCGTCCTCGGCGAGTGGCGTGCCGCTGAGCACGCGGCTGGCGCGGTGGGTCGCCGTGCCGGACACGGCGGTGCGCTGGGCGGCCGGCGTCGAGGCGGCCGCGCGCCGCCTGCACGCCGAGGAGCCCTTCGACGCGGTGCTGGCCTCCGGCCCGCCGTACTCGGGCGTGGCCGCCGCCGCTTCCGCCGGACGCGCCCTGAGCGTGCCCTTCGTGGCGGACATGCGCGACGCGTGGCTCGTCAACCCCAGCGTGCGCTGGCCCACCGCGTGGCACGCGCACCGCTCCCAGGCGCTGGAGCGCGCGACACTGGCGGCCGCCGACGCCGTCACGGCCGTCTCCGAGGTGATCGCCGAGGAGGCCCGCTCGCTGGGCGCGCGGCGCGTACTCGTGGTGCCCAACGGGTTCGACCCCGAGGACCTCCCCCCGCGCGCCCCGGACCGTGCCGGGCCGCTGCGCCTCGCGTTCATGGGACGCCTGTACCGCGCCCTGGATCCCGCGACGCTCGTCGAAGGACTCGGGCTCGCCCTGCGGGGGGGCCGGCTCGGCGAGGGATTCGCGGTCGACGTGGTCGGCCCGCCCTCCGCGGAGGCCGAAGCGCTGGTCCGGCGGCACGGCCTCGGCGAGGTCGTGCGCTTCCACGGCTTCAAGCCCCACGCCGAGGCGCTCGGCGTCGTGGCCGCCGCCGACGCCGCGCTGGTCTCGGTCGGTCAACGTCCGGGTGCGGAAGGCATCTACACAGGCAAGCTCTTCGAGTACGTCGGGATGGGAGTGCCCGTCCTGCTCGTCGGGCCGGCCGACGGCGTGGCTGCCCGGTTGCTGCACGAGGCGGGAGCCGGCCGGGTGACCCGGCCGGGGGACGCGCCGGCCCTCGCCGAGGCGGTGGCGTCGCTCGCCGAGGAGAAGCGCTCGGGCGGGATCCGCTCGGAGCCCGACCTCGCGGTGGTCGCGCGCTTCGAGCGAGGACGGCAGGCGGCGCAGGTCGCCGCCGTGCTCGACTCGCTGGCCGGGTGTCCGGCGGAGGAACGATCGGAGGTGTCACCGGGTGGCTGAGGCCGCATCGAGCGTGCGGACCCCGAGAATCGCCCCCTGGGCGGCCGCGGGGCTGCTGCTCGGCTCGGCGGGGGGTGTGGCCGTCACCAACGGGGCGCTCTCTCCGGCGGCGGCCGCGGTCGCGCTGGCCGCCGCGGCGATCGCCGGGGTGGTCGTCTGGCGCGTCGAGTACGCTCCGGCGCTGATCGCCCTCACGCTCCCGCTCGACGCCGCCGGGCGCGTCTACCAGGGCTCCGTGACGATCACGCTCTTCCACCTGGCGCTGCTGCTCTCGCTGGTGTCGTGGGGGGTCCGCGTGTGGCACGAGCCGCGCCGCTGGTTGCGCTTCTCCGCGCTGGACGCCGGCGTGTTCGCGCTGCTGGCCGCGGTCGTGTGGTCGCTGCCCCACTCGCTGAACCCCGGCGGGACCGCCGTGTCGCTCGTGCGGCTCGTCTTCCTGGCGCTGTTCACGCTGCTCTACGCCAACGTCGTCCGGGACTCCGCGGGTGTGAGGCGCCTGCTCGCCGCCGTGGGAGTCACGGGGGTGGCGACCTCGGCGCTCGTGCTCTTCCAGTACCGCTTCCCCGAGATCGCGCCAGGCAACATGAGCGTGGTCGCCAAGGTCGGCGGCACCAAGGTCACCCGCGTGAGCGGGTTCTTCGAAGACCCGAACTACCTCGCGGGCTTCCTGACGGTGGTGATCGTGGCCTCTCTCGCCGAGGCCGTTCACGCCCGGGGCGGGCGGCGCGCTTCCGTGTGGCTCGGCGTCTTCGCGCTCTCCTCGGCGGCGCTCGTGGTCACGCTCTCGCGCACCGGCTGGGTCGCCGTGCTGGTGGGCATCGCCGTGGTCGTCCTGACCGCGCCGAGACGGCGACGCGTCCCGCTTGCGGTGGTGACGGCGCTCGTCGGCGCGCTGCTGGTCACCTCCGCGTCGGAGACGATCGTCGCGCGGTTCGCCTCGATCACGGACGTGGGGACGGACCGGTCCGTGGCGACCCGGGCGCTCATGCTCGAGTCCACCGTCGACATCATCGAGCGACACTGGGTGTGGGGGACAGGCCTCAACGCCTACGAGCGAGCCTACGTGCAGTACCGCCGTCCCGGCTCGCACGCCAGCGTCCTGCGGCCCCACCAGCTGCCCCTGGCGATGTGGGCCGAGATGGGTCTTGCGGGCCTGTTCGCGGAGGTCCTGCTCATAGGGGCGGCGCTGCGGCAGTTCGTGAGGCGAAGGACGCGCGGGTGGACGATGCCGGAGACCCTCGCGCTGGCCGGCGTGCTCACCCTGCTCGTCCAGACGCTGTTCCAGTACTATCTGTACTTCGAGTACCTGTGGCTGTTCCTGGCGCTGTGCGTGATCGCGCGGCGCCTCGCAGAGAACGAGGAGGCTTCATATGCCTGAAGGCCATCCCGTCGCCGTCCTGACCGATGCGGTGAGGCGTCAGTGGTGGCTCGTGGCGGTGGTGACGGTCGCCGCGCTCGCTGCGGCCTACCTCGCGACCCGTGACGCCAGAACGACCCACACCGGCACTGCGCAGGTCGCCATCGCGGCGGCGATCACGGCGCGCCCGGGCGTGGTGAAGCCGGACGACCTCGTCTCCGAGATCACCGGCGACGGCGAGGAGTACCGCAGCATCGTCGCGAGTGAGACGGGCATACCGGCCGAGGACCTCTCCTCGGACATGAACGCCTACACCACCGGCGACCCGCAGGCGTGGCTGTTCGTGACGTACCGCGCCGACGACGAGGCCGAGGCAGAGCGCGGGGCGGCGGCGATGGCGCGGGGCGTGGTGACCCGCGGCCGGGAGCTGTCCACGGGCGAGATCGACAAGGCCCGCGCACTCATGGAGCTCACCCAGCGGATGGTCGAGGAGGTGGAGCGCACAGAGTTCCTGGCGAACCAGATGCGGACGCAGTCCGAGGCGGATCTCGCCAAGTCCCAGGCGCTGTACTCGCTGAGGCTCTCCCTCCTCAACTACACCTCGGCGTACCAGTCGGTGCTGGACGCCTACTCCTGGGACGGCGACGTGTCGGTCACTTCCCGCCCCGCCTCGAAGACACTGCGCGACGCGCTGGCGGGGGCGGGCTTCCTCGGCGTCATGCTCGGGGTGGCGCTGGCCGCCGTGCGAGAGCTCATGGGCAGGAGGGGCGCGGCCGCGGCCGCGCGGTGAGAGTGGACGCGGACGGGGAGGGCCGCCTGCGCGGCCTGGCCTTCGCCAAGCAGTTCCCCAGCCCGGCGGAGCCTCTGCGGGGCCTGTTCGTCGCCGAGCAGCTCGACGCGACGGCGCGTGCCGTGTCCTGGCGCGTCATCGCGCCCGTTCCGTGGGTCCCGCGGGTGCTCGCCGGCGCGCTGCGCAAGCCCTACGTGCGTGGCGACGGCGAGCACGGCGGAGTGGAAGTGAGCCGGCCGCGCTACCCGGTCCTGCCGCGCCGGCTCCTGTACGCGGGAGTCGCGTCCTCGATGGCCCGCGCCGCGAGAGGACCGTTCGCTCGTGCGCTTGCCGACCATGCTCCTGCATTCGTACACGCCCACGCCCTCTACCCCAGCGCCGCGGCCGCCCGGCGGCTCGCCGCGGCCGCGGGCGTCCCGCTGATAGTGACCGTCCACGGATCCGACCTGTACACCAACCTGGTCCGTCCCGCCTGGAAGCGCGAGCTGGAGGAGGTGGCCGCATACGCGTCCGCGATCGTATGCGTAAGCGACGCCCTGGCCGGGGACGCGGTGTCCCTCATCGGCGCGGACCCCGCGCGGACGGTCGTCATCCCGGACACGTACGACGGGGAGGCGTTCAGCTTCGTGTCCAGGGATCGGGGCGCGCCATCCCCTGTGCGTCTGGTGGCGGTGGGCAGGCTCGTGCCCGAGAAGGGGCACGCGGTGCTGCTCGACGCCCTCGCGGCGCTGGTCGCCGAAGGGCGCGACCTGGAGTTGACGATCGTCGGCGACGGGCCGCTGCGGGAGCGGCTCGCCCGCCTCTCCCAGGCGCTGGGCCTGGTCGGCCGCGTCCGCCTTGCGGGGCCTCTGCCTCAAGAAGAGCTGCGAGAAGCTCTCGGCTCCGCCGACCTGTTCGTGCTGCCGTCCCTGCGGGAGGGATTCGGCGTCGCGCTGATCGAGGCGATGTCGACCGGGCTGCCCGCGGTGGCGACGCGCTCGGGGGGGCCCTCCGGCATCGTCGGGCCCGGCCAGGGGGTACTCGTGGAGCCCGGCGACCGGACGGCCCTGGCGGAGGGGATCCGCCTCGCCCTCGAAGACCAGGCGTCCTTCGACGGCGCGGCCATCGCCGCGTCGATACGCGAGCGGTTCTCCAAGGAGGTCGTCGGCCACCTGCTCGTGCGGCTCTACCGGGAGGTCGCCGCAAGGTCGCAGCTCAGCGGCACGGCGGCGGACCGAGGAGGGAGCGGCGCGTGAACGGCCGGGTGGCGATGCTGCTGAGCAACGCGCTGCACTCCGACCCCCGCGTGGAGAAGGAAGCGGCGGCGCTCGTCGCGGCGGGCCTCGAGGTGACCGTGATCGCGTGGGACAGGGCGTTGTCGGGGCCACCGGAGGAGGAGCGCGGCGGAGTGCGGATCCTGCGGGTCGGTCCGGAGGCCCGGCACGGCGGCGGGCTCGCCAACCTCGGGGCGTACCGCGGGTTCTGGCGCGTGGCCGCCGAGGAGGCCGCCAGGCTCGCGCCGGATGCGGTGCACTGCCACGACCTCGACACCGCGCAGGCCGGGCTCCGCGCCGCGCGGGGGAGCGAGCGCCGGAAGCTGGTGCTCGATATGCACGAGCTCTACCGCGAGAGCAACATGGTGCCGCAGCGGGGGCTTCCGGGGGTCGCGGCCAGGGCGGGGGTGCGCGTGGTCGAGCGCCGGGCGCTCCCCGCCGCCGACGCCGTGCTCGTCGCCAACCCCGGCACGCTGGACTACTACGGCCGCTTCGGCGTCGGCGACCGGCTCACGCCGATAGAGAACGCGCCGGATGCCGAGATGTTCCGGCCGGCAGAGGAGCGCCGGCCCGACCGTCCGCTGACCGTCGGCTACTTCGGCCAGAAGCGCTACGTCGGCGGGCTGCGCACGCTGATGGAGGTCGTCGACGCGCACGAGGACATGGCCGCGCTGCTCGCCGGCGGGGGGACGGCCGCCGAGGAGGTCGCGGTCATCGCCGCGGAGCTGCGGCGCATCGAGGTGCGCGGCCGGTTCGCCTACGCGGACCTGCCCGCCTACTACGCGCGCTGCGACGTCGTGTACGCGGTCTACGAGGCCGGCATCGGCAACGTCCGGACGCTGTTCCCGGTGAAGATGATGGAAGCCATGGCCTGTGGGCTGCCCTGCATAGTCTCGTCCGGGACGTGGGCCGGCGACTACGCCGTACGAGAGGGAGTGGGTCTCGCGGTGCAGCCGGGCGACGGGGCGGCGCTCGACGCCGCCCTCGTGCGACTGCGGGACGAGCCCGGCACGCGCGCCGAGATGGGGCGCCGCGGGCGAGCGATCGTGGAAGCGGGCCTGAACTGGCAAGAGGTGGCACGGCGGCTGCTGCTGGTCTACGAGGGGCTGCTCTCGCAGCAGGCGACGCCGGCCGCGCCCCCGAGGGCCGGTGTATACTGGTAACCGCGCATCACCTGGAGGCGAGACATAGCATGCATCGTAGCCTGAGAGCCTTCCTCGCGGCCGCGCTCTCCGCATCCGTCGTCGCCGTCCCGGCGGCCGGGCCCGCAGGCGCCGCGCCCGCCCCTCAAGCCGTACGCGACTTCACCATCAGCGGCACCGGATGGGGTCACGGCATCGGCATGAGCCAGTACGGCGCCCAGGGCTTCGCGCTGAAGGGCTACACGTACGACAGGATCCTCACCCACTACTACCAGAAGACGACCCTGCGCACGCTGGAGTCGCTCTTCGGGGCGAAGGACAAGAACCCCACCGTCCGGGTGAACATCGACAGGGCCAAGAGGTACCGGTCCTCTTGGACCATCAAGGGATACAAGTCCGAGCTCAGGGTGTCGAGCGGCTCGACGTCCCTCACGCTGGGCAACAACGCCTACCAGACGTTCACCGCCAAGGACGGCAAGATCGTGGTGGCCGGCAGGACGCTCGGGTCCTCGGCGAGCGTCAGCGCGGCGAGCGGCAGCCCGAAGCTCCTCGTGGTCAAGGACGCATCCGGTCCGCCGCTGCACAAGGACCACCCGAACGGGTATCCCTACATGCGCTACAGGGGGAGCATCAGGCTCACCGCTTCGGGCAACACGCTGAAGGCGGTCAACCACGTCCCGATGGAGAGCTACCTGTACGGTGTGGTGCCCCGCGAGAGCCCTTCGTCCTGGCGCGCCGAGGCGCTCAAGGCGCAGGCGGTCGCAGCGCGCTCGTACGCCTGGGCGACCAACCCCGACCAGGACCGCAACGGGACGCTCGACGGGGAGTTGTACTGCACCACCTCCAGCCAGGTCTACGGCGCCCATTCCCGTCTCAGGGACGGCTCGGACTCGAACGTCTACATGCATGAGGCGTCGAGTACGAACTCGGCGGTGAACGCGACGGCGGGCAGGGTGGTGTACTACACCTCGACCAGCCACAAGACCGTAGTCACCACATACTTCTTCTCGCAGTCCGGCGGGCGGACCGCCAACATCGAGGACGTGTGGGTGAGCGCGACTCCGCGGCCGTACCACAGGAGCGTCTCGGACCCCTACGAGTCGCTCGCGGGCGCCCCGTACTGCCCATGGCCCTCCGACAAGGAGAAGCGCCTCTCCGGACTGCAGCTGGCGGACAAGCTGCGCGCCGCGGGCATCTCCGGCGTCCCTGGCGGCTCCGCCCACGTCACCGGGGTGATCACCGAGCGTGCCGCCTCCGGCTACCCCCGCTACGTCACGTTCCGCTTCAGCGAGGGCTCCTCCGTGAAGGTCTCCGGCTGGACGGTGCGAGGCACGTTCGGCCTGCTCTCGCCCATGTTCTACTTCTCGGGCTTCCCGATCTCGCGCATCTACGGGAGTGACCGCTACTCCACTGCGGTCGAGATCTCCAAGCGCGCCTTCCCGACGACCGCTCCGACCGTGGTGATCGCAAGCGGCGAGGACTTCGCGGACGCACTGACGGGCTCGGGCCTCGCCGGCGCCTCCGGAGGCTCGCTGCTGCTCTCGCGCCGCGGCTCGCTGCCCTCCGAGACGGCGCGGGAGCTCGCGCGCCTCGCGCCGTCCACCGTCTACCTGATGGGGGGCGGCCCCGCGCTGACCGCCGGTGTCGAGAGCGCCGTGCGAGCCAAGCTCCCGGCCGCGACAGTGATGCGGATCGCGGGGCAGGACCGGTACACGACCGCCGAGAAGGCCGCCGCCGAGATCTCCGAGGTCGCCACGGCCAACGGCGGCGAGCCGCCCGCCAAGGCGCTGCTGGTGAGCGGGACGTCTTGGCCCGATGCCGCCGCGGCATCCGTGCTCGCCTACGCCCAGGCCTACCCGATCCTGCTGACCAGGCGTGACGCGCTGCACGGTGCCTCGGCTCGGGCGCTGAGAGCGCTGAAACCGGAGCAGACGCTGGTCGCCGGCAGCGACGCGGTCGTGTCGGCCGGGGCCGCTTCCGCGGCGGCCACGGCTTCGGGAGGCTCCGTGAAGCGCCTGGCGGGCTCCGACAGGTACGCGACGTCGGTCGCGATCGCACGCTACCTGGGCGGGGGAGCGGCGCCGGAAGGCGTCTGGTCGCGCGACGAGGTCTATCTGGCGACGGGCTACGACTTCCCCGACGCGCTCGCCGGCGGCGTGCTCGCCGGGAAGATGCGCAGGCCCATGCTGCTCACCCGCCGTGATCGCGTCGCGCCGCCCACGGCCGCGTACCTGAGGGAGAACCGGTCCTACATCCAGAGGCTGTGGATCTTCGGCAGCCGCGCGGCCGTGACCGACTCCGCCTTCGCCGCTCTCGACGCGACGATGATGAACTAGGAGCGAGGGCGCTCCGACGGAGGTCCCGCCACGTGCTCAGCCCCGCTATCCGCAAGGCGATCACCGCCGCCGCCGTCGCCGCGCTGGCGCTGCCCCTGAACCCGGCCGCGCCGGCCGTGGGCGCGCCGGCGACGGCGTCGGTGGCCGCCGAGTCGCCGCAGGTGCCCACGTTCACCTTCACGGGCAGCGGGTTCGGCCACGGGATCGGGATGAGTCAGTACGGCGCGCAGGGCTTCGCCCTGAAGGGCTTCCGTCACGACCGCATCCTCGCTCACTACTACAACGGCACGCGGCTCGAGCGCATGCCGAGGACGGACGCGCGGGTCAACATCGACGACGCGTACCGCCCGGGCAGGCCGTACGAGGGCCGCCCTTCATGGACGATGCGTGGCGTCGGCGGGGGGCTGACCCTCGTCGCCGGCGGTCGCGAGACAGCGGTGCCGGAAGGAGAAGCCGTGGCGTTCGCCCTTCGGGGGGGTGGAGTGGAGGCCCGGCTCGACGGCGGCGAGCCGTCGTCCGGAGACGAGGTCGGCGTCGTGCCCCGGCGCGGAGCCCTGATCCAGGTGGCGGGAGTCACCGGACCGTTCGGCTGGCGGGACGTCCGCTACCGCGGCGAGATGCGCGTCATGCCGGCCGGAGCCGGATTGCAGGCCGTCAACGTGCTGGACATGGAGGAGTACCTCTACGCCGTGGTCCCTCGGGAGAGTCCCTCGAGCTTCGAGATGGAGGCGCTCAAGGCGCAGGCGGTGGCGGCGCGTTCGTACGCCTACGCCGATGTGACCGCGGGCAACGTCCTGGCCTGCAGCGTCTACAGCCAGGTCTACGGCGGGCGTTCGCGCGCGTCGGGCGGCAAGATCGAGCTGAACGAGGCCGAGCGCACCACCCGAGCCGTGGACGCCACCGAGCGGCTCGTCCTGAAAGCCGGTGACGAGGTCGTGAAGGCATACTTCTACTCGCAGTCCGGAGGCCATACGGCCGACATCCGCGACGTCTGGCCGGAGTCGCCCGCGGATCCCGTCTTCCGCGCGGTGGAGGACCCCTACGAGGCCGTCGCCGGGGCGAAGTACTCGCCGTGGCCGACGGATAGACGCGTGAGGCTGGACGGACGCGCCTTGGCGGCGAAGCTTCGGGAGGCCGATGAGGCCGTGCCGCCGGACGCGCACGTCATCGGCATGGTGGTCGACCGCGCGGAGTCGGGGCACGCTCGTTCGGTGACGTTCAAGCTTTCGGACGGCGGGAGGGCCGCCGTCGCGGGTGAGCGGGTCCGCTTCGCGCTGGGACTGCTCTCCACCAGGTTCTACGTCTCGGGATTCCCGATCTACTCGGCCCAGGCCGCCGACCGGTCGTCCGCGTCGGCCGAGGAGGTGCGCCGTGTCGAGGGGGCGCGTCTGGCCGTTCTGGCCGGCGAGAGGGACGTCGCGGGAGCGCTGGTCGCCGCCGGGCTCGCCGGCGCGCTGGACGCCCCTTTGCTGCTCACGCCTGCCGGCGCGCTCGGCGGCGCCGTGCGCGAGCAGCTGGACCGCCTGAAGCCGCAGAGGCTGTACGTGGTGGGAGGCGTGGATGCCGTGAGCGCGGCGACGTTGGACGCCGCGGAGCGCGCCTCCGGCGGAGGGGCGGTTCGCGTCTCGGGCCGCGACCGCTACGACCTGGCGGCGCGCGCCGCCTACCTCGCGCGCCGCGCGGGCGAGCCCGAGGGCGTCGTGCTCACCGACGACAGGACGCTCGTGTCCTCCGGGGCGCTGGCGGCGCTGGCCTACTCGCGCGGCTACCCCGTGCTCATCGCGCGCCCTGAGGGCCTGGACGGCATGACGTTGTTCCATCTCGCGGACGTGAAGCCCGCGACCGTGATCCTCGCGGGTCTGGACAGGGACGCCTCGGAGCGGCTGAACGCGGTGGTGGGCGGCACGAGCGGCCGCGAAGCCGACGAACGGCGGGGCGAGGACGTGTATCATCTGGCGGTGAAGCTGGCTGAGGGCCTCACGGAGGGCGGCCGGACGGCCGGGGGCCGCAGGGGCGGCGCAGGCCGGTCGGCGTACCTTGTCACCACGGCCGACCCGGTCATCGGGATAGTGGCGGGGGTGAGGGCCGCTCGTGGAGGGGATCCCTTGCTGCTCGCGCCTGACGGCCAGGTCGCGGCGCCGACGGACGCCTACCTCGCCGAGCACCGGATGGAGATCGACCGCATCGTCGTGTTCGGCGGCAGGGGGGCCGTCTCGGAGTCGGGGGCGAGCGGGATCGACGAGGTGATGATGAACTGACGTCCCGCGGGCGCGGGGCGGGGGAGGAGCCGCATGCGCGATCCGCTCGCCGTTCCGGCGGGGGCCGTCGAGGCAGCCCTGGGGGGCTCGCCGCCTGTCGAGGCGGCCATCGTGCTCGGGTCGGGTCAGTCGGCCGCGGTGTCGCTCGCGGCCGAGCGCGAGGTGCCGTACGCGAACATACCCGGTGCTCCTCGCGTCACCGCTGTCGCCGGGCACGCCGCGAGTCTCGCGATCGGGGCCGCCGCCGGTACTCGCGTCGCGCTCTTCCGCGGGCGGTTCCACCTCTACCAGGGGATCTCGGCCCCCGACGCGGCCTTCCCCGCGCGGCTGGCCGCCGCGCTCGGCGCGCGCACGCTGATCCTCACGAACGCGGCGGGCTCCCTCACGCCGGAGTTGCCGCCCGGAACGCTCGCACTCATCACCGACCACATCGGCCTGCTGGTCGACTCGCCGCTTGATGGCTGGAGTGGCGGGGAGCGCGGGGGGCCCTTCGTCGCGATGCGCGACGCTTACGACCCGGGCTTGCGCGCACTCGCCCGCGAGGCGGGGGACGCTTTCGGGATCCGGCTGGGCGAGGGGGTGTACGCCGCGGTGCGCGGGCCGGGCTACGAGACCCCCGCCGAGGTCCGCGCGCTGCGAGCGCTCGGCGCGGACCTGGTCGGGATGTCGACGATACCCGAGGCGGTGGCGGCCCGGGCGCTCGGCATGCGCGTGCTCGGGATCTCGGTCGTGGCCAACGCCGCCGGCGAGGGGCTCTCGCACGACGAGGTCCTCGCCGCCGCCGGGAGTTCCTCGGCGCGGCTCGAGCGGCTGACGGCTGGTATACTTGAGCGTCTGTGAAGCCGTCGGACGCCTGCCGGGGCGACCGTGAGGCGGCGTGATCGCCGCCGTTGACAAGAGGGAGCGCGAATTGGATCACCACGTGAAGGACCTCTCGCTCGCCGAGGGCGGCAAGGCCCGGATCGAGTGGGCGGATCGGGACATGCCGGTTCTCGCTTCGATACGGGAGCGCTTCGCGGCGGAACGCCCGCTGGAGGGTGTGCGGGTCGCTGCATGCCTGCATGTGACCACCGAGA
>JACUUM010000012.1 GCA_014859305.1 Coriobacteriia bacterium | reverse complement strand
TCGAACTCGTGCTCGTGGCGTCCGACCTCATCGCCTGGACGAAGCGGCTGGGGCTGCCCCAGGTGATACAGGGAGTCCGCGTCTCCCACGGCTATCGGGCGTCCTCCGAGCTCGCCAGGATAGGAGGCGATTTCTACGACGTCTTCGGTGTCGGCGAACGGCGCATCGCGTTCCTGCTCGGAGACGTCTCCGGCAAAGGGCTCACTGCCGCGGCGACCACAATGCAGGTCAAGAGCACGATCCGGGCGCTCGCCCACGATGGTGCCGATCCTGGGGAGGTGTTGCGGCGGGCGAACGTCGTGCTGAGCCGCGACCTCGAGGAGGGCCAGTTCGTGACGGCCGTGCTCGGGGTGCTGGACACGACAGAAGGCACGGTCGCCCTCGTTTCCGCCGGCCACGAGCTGCCCGTCGTGTGCTCCGCGGGGGCTGCGGACTGGTCGGCTTGCCCGCCAACCTTCCGCTCGGGGTCGAACCGGATACCCTGTTCGACCTCGTCGAGCTACGGCTCGGACACGGGGAGGGGCTCGTTCTCTACACGGACGGCGTCGTCGACGCCACACGTGGCGGCGAGCCCTTCGGCCGGGAACGCCTGCGCCGGCTCGTCGAGCGCTCGGGTGCAGGGGACGCGCGCCGGCTGAGCGACGAGATCATGGCGGCGGTCCTCGAGTACGCCGCAGGACGGCTCGCCGACGACGTGGCGATCCTGGGTCTCGAGTACGTCGGGAGGGCCGAGGACGAGGGGCGCTAGGCTGGCCAGCGGTGGCGCCGGCTGCCCGCGCCGCCGCCGGATCGCCACATCCGGTGCCCCGCGCCTGCCGCGGTCACTCGCGCGCCATCTCCAGGACGACGGTGGTGTTGCCGGGTTGCGTGGTGAGCATCACCCGCTCGCAGAGCTCGAGCATGATCGTGAAGCCCATGCCCAGCGACGGCTTGGTGGAGAACCCCGCCGTCAGGGTCGCCTTCGGAAGGTAGCGGAAGTCGATGCCGGGTCCTTGGTCGAAGATCGAGACCTGGAGGCAGCCGTCCTGCCGGAGCAGACGGTACGTCCCGCCGCCGGCGTGCTTGACCGCGTTGGTGAGCGCCTCGCCGGAAGCCAGCACGACATCGTTCAGGGGGATCCCGGGGAAGGCGTCGCCGACGATCGCCCGTATGACGTGCCTGGACTCGGCGAGCTCCTCGAACGACCTCACTCGCATCCCCGGGGACAGCGGTTCCCCCAAGGAGCGCTCGACCTCGTCGGGCGTCATCAGCACGAGCCGTCCCCCGGTCACCGCCGCGATCACGTCGGTGTACGCGCGCCGGATCGCCCGGTCCTTCTCGCGCAACGCTTCCTCGGCTCGCTTCCTCCCGCTGACGTCGCGCACGGTGGCGACCACCCTGTCGCGCTCACCGAGCGCCACGTGCTTCAGGTTCACCTCGACCCAGAACTGTCGCCCGCTCCTGTCCTTGGCGAGCCACTCGAAGAGTTGCGGCTCGCCCGCGGCCGCCTTCCGGACGCGCTCGACCGCCCGTCCGATCGTGTACGGCGGCACGTCGGCGCTGAGATCCGCAACCGTGCGTTGGCGGGCCTCGTCCGGGGTGTAGCCGTACATCTCCGTCGTCTTCCGGTTCACGTCGAGGATCGCGCCGGTCTCGGCGTCGTGGACGAAGATGGCGTCGTTGACCGCGTTGAACAGAGCGTGGTAGTTCGCCTCGCTGCGCCGCAGCGCCTGCTGCGCGACCCTGTCCCGCGTGATGTCGCTGAACACCACGATCGCGCTCGTCACGACGCCGTCTTCGACGAGCGGCGTCACCACGAGCGACACGGGGAACGTCGAGCCGTCCTTGCGCACGAAGGTCTCGTCGTCGGAGCGGTACGGCGCGCCGCTGCGGGCGACCTCGAGCACCCGGCACTTCTCGAGCGCGGAGGGCACCGGCGGCTCGCCCGACTTGTGGATGACCTCGTGTACGTTCGTCGTGCCGAGGAGGTCGTCCTCCGTCCAGCCCAGCAGCCGCTCGGCGGTGGCGTTCATGAACACGAGCCGGCACGCGCCGTCCACGACGAAGATGCCCTCGTCCAGCGCCGAGGTCACCTCGCGCAGCGTATCCTCGCCGGTCGTGCGCCGATCCATGGGTCCCGCTCCCTCGGTCGGCCGGTCATCTGCCAATACCCCTCTTCGTCGCCGACCAACGGGGCGGTCCGTCGATGCCGGGCAGCTATGCGTGCCGGGTACCCGCACCCGGAGGGTAGGAAGCATCGACGGCATCCGAACCGGGGAGGAGGGCGCATGGCCAAGGACGAGCATCGCCCCAGGCGCGTCGGCGTGCTCGCTGCCGTGCTCGCGGCGCTCGCGTTGGCCGCCCCGCGCTGTGGCTCCGGCAACCTGCCGGCGCGCGGCTGGTGCAGGTCGAGTGCTACCGCTGTCATCGGCCGTCGGAGGTCCACGACGCGCGCAAGGACCGGCGCGGCTGGGAGTCCACCGTGCGCCGAATGGAGGCACACGGCATGGACGTGATGCCCGAGGAGCGGGAGACGATCGTGGAGTGGCTGGCGGAGACCCAGCCGCTCGAGTGAGGACGCGGCCCCGCGCCGCGGCCGATCCGCCGTCCCCGGTCGTGTGACGTCCGTCGCACAGTCTTCGCGCCGGCGTGCCGATTCCGACGTATGCCCGGGTTCGCCTGCGGGCGACTTCGGCATGCACCCACCCCGGGTGCAGGGAGGACGCCATGTCGGTCCGAAGGATCATCGCCTCGAACCCGGCCCTCACGCGCTTCGTCATGTCCCGCGTCTCCCCATCGGTGCATGAGCGCCGGGGGGCGGCCTACGCACGGCGCGTCCTGCGCAGTGCGCTGGAGCGGACTCGAGCCTACCCGGCGTTCCTCACGGACAACGGCGTCGACCCCGAAGCGGCGTCGTGGGAGCGCTTCGGCGACCTGCCGCTCACGACGAAGCGCACGTTCATCGACCGCTACTCCCTGGCGGACCGGTGCGTGGGTGGTCGGATCAGCCGCACGTACGTCATCGAGAGGAGCTCGGGGGTTTCCGGTGGCTGCTACTACTGGCCCAGGCTGCCCGAGCAGGACAGGGACCTCGTGTCCCAGGTGGACATGGGCTTTCGCATGTACTACCGGATCCATGAGGTCCCCACGCTGTTCATCTCGACCTTCGCGCTCGGGACGTGGGTGGGGGGCGTGAAGATGGCGACGATCCTCAGGGACATCGCGCTCTCGGGCAAGTACCCCGTCACGGCCATCACTCCCGGCGTCAACATCGAGGAGATCCTCCAGATCGTGCGAGACCTCGCCCCGGCCTACGAGCAGACGGTCATGTTCGGGTACCCGCCGTTCCTCAAGGAGGTGCTCGACCGGGGAGCGGCCACGGGGATCCGGTGGGAGCGCTACAACGTCCGCCTCGGCACGACCGGCGAAGGCTTTCCCGAGGAGTGGCGGGACCGCGTCGTGAAGATGCTCGGCAGGGACCCCGACACCGACCTCCTCGGGATCATGGGAGGCTACGGAGCGGCGGACCTGGGAGCGAGCGTGGCGCAAGAGTACCCGCTCACGGTGCTCGTCCGGCGGCTGTGCATGCACGACGTCCAGCTGTCCCGCGACTTGTTCGGTTCCGAGTCGCCCCCCGACCTGTTCCAGTACGATCCGGGCTCCGCGTACGTGGAGCGGATCGACGACGAACTGATCTTCACCGTCGACTCGGCGACCCCGCTGGTGCGCTACGCGATCCACGACCTCGGAGGCGTGATCCCGTACGAGAGCGTGACGCAGGTTCTCAGGGAGCACGGCTACGACCCGTGCGCGCTCATGGAGGAGCGTGGCTACTCGCGAGGAGACGTCTGGCGCCTGCCCTTCCTGTACTGCTACGGCCGGGCCGACGGGACGGTGGTCGTAGGCGGGGCGAACGTCTATCCCGAGAACATCATCGCGGTGCTGGCCGAGGTCGGCGACCGTGAGATCCTCGGCCACAAGCTGAGCGTCGTGGACGGGCGCTTCAGGATCGCGTTGGAGCACCGCGCTCCGGGCCTTAAGAAGAATGAAGCCGACGAAGCGGCGAAGGTGTATCATCGCGCAATAGTGGAGGGGCTTCAGCGGGTGAACAGCGAGTATCGCGATCAGTATCTCGCGAACCGGCGGATCGCGGACCCGATCGTGGAGGTCCACCCCGCGGGGAGCGGCCCCTTCGAGGCGGACGTAGGCCGACTGAAGCGGCGTTATACGACCGAGGAGCGGCCGGCCGCGGCGTAGGCATAGCCGGTGCCGGTTCGCGCTCGTCTCGCTCGGCCGCGGAGGGGGAGCGGTCTCTGCCGATGGTGAGCGCGGTCTCTTTGCTGCCGCTCGTCAGCACGGTTCTCAGCGCCGTGCTGGTGGTGGTCGCCGTCGTCGTCCCTGTCCGCCACACCCGGGTCACCGCCTTCTTCATCCTCCTGAACGTATCGGCCGTGGCATGGAGCGCCGGCTACTTCCTTCGTCTCAACGTGAGCCCGCGGCTCGACCCCGCGCTGGCGTCGCCGGGGTCGCAGGCGTACTTCGTTCTCGGCGCGCTGGTCTTAGGCGCCGCGGCGACGCCCACGTACTGGTTCCTGTTCGGGGCGGAGGCGGCGGGGTTGAGGCGCTGGACGCGCGGATGGCGGCTGGTCGCCGCGCACGTGCCGCTCGCGTTCACGTTGGCGGCAGCGCTCACGAACACGTGGCACCGGCTGTTCGTCGTCTCCCAGGCCGACACGGTGATCTACGGCCCGCTCGCCCGGATCCACCACGTGTCGGGTTCGGCGCTGGGCACGGTCGGCTTCCTGCTGTTCCTTTCGGTGCTGTGGAGGAGGCCGGAGGGACGCCAGGCCGACGTCCTCGCCCTCGGGATCACCGCGGCGATCCCGTACGCCGGCAGCGTCTTGTGGATGACGCGCGACGTCACGCATCTGGCTTCGGAGACCGTGGCCCAGGCGCTCGCCGCGCCGGCGCTGCAGCCGATAGGCAACCTCGTGCTCGTGATCCTGGTCTTCCGCACGGGGCTGGCGGACCTCATACCCGTCGGCCTCCTCCGGACCATCATGGAGAACACCGACGCCCACCTCGCCTATCTCGACGCGCGCCTCGACTTCGTCGCGGCGAACTCCACCTTCCAGGCCCGTGTCGGGCTCACCGAGGGACAACTCCGCGGGCGCCACCTGTCCGAGGTGGTCCGCAACGCGGATGTGCTCGCCACCGCCGAACGGGCGAGAGAGCTCAGATCTTCCGCGGAGTATCGGAGCTGGCCCGACGCGCTCGGCTGCGACGACCAGGCCGGCACGTCGTACTGGAACTGGAGCCTGCGGCCCGTCATGAACAAAGGCCGGCTTCGGGGCTTCGTCTTCTCGGTCGCCGACGTGACCGAGGAGGTGCTGCACGGCCGGTACGCCGCGGCACTGAGCAGCCTCACCCGGCGGCTCCATTCCACGTTCGACGCCGAGAGGGTACTGCCGCCGATCATCGCGTCAGCGGCGAAGCTGCTGAAGGCCGACGCCTCGGCGCTCGTCCTGGGCACCGAGCGCCGTTGGTCGTGGGTGCCGCGCTGCGAAGCGCGGCAGCCGGCGTTCGAGCCGTTCGAGCCGGCCGATTGGCCCCACATCCGCATGGCCGTGGAGCTGCGACGCCCGGTGGTGGTTCCCGACGCGCGACGGGACCCCCTCTTCGCCGAAGGAGGGATGGCCGCTCAAGGCATGCGCAGGATGCTGGCCGTCCCGCTGCTCGTGAACGGCTCGCTCGCCGGCGTGATAGCGTTCGCCGGCGCCGCTCCCGGGGACTACTCGCCGGCCCAGCTCGCCTTCGTGCACGAGCTCGCGCGGGCGGCCGCGATCGCCTTCCAGAACTCGAGGCTGTACCACTCGGAGCGGCGGATCGCGGAGACGTTGCAGGACGCGATGCTGCAGCCGCCGCAGCGGATAGAGGGTCTGGACATCGCCCACGGGTATCGCACGGCCAGCGAGCTGGCCCGCGTAGGCGGGGACTTCTACGACGTGTTCGAGACGGACGGGCAGGTGGCGTTGCTCATCGGCGACGTCTCCGGCAAGGGAGTGGAAGCCGCGGCGCTCACCTCGATGGTCAAGAACGTGGTGCGGTCGGAGACGATGGAGGGCGCCTCTCCCTCCCGCATCCTCGCTACCGCCAACGATTCCCTCAGGCGGCGCTTGGAGATCGGCTCCTTCGTCACGGTCTTCCTCGGCATGCTGGAGCTCGAGAGCGGCTCGTTGCGCTACGCCTCCGCCGGTCACCCCGGACCGTTCGTGCTGAGAGGGACGGGCGGCGTGGAGCGTCTCCAGAGGAGCGCCGGCCTGCTCGGGGTCTTCGAGGGGATGGAGTATCCCGGGCGGGAGACCGCCCTCGAGCGCGGTGACCTGCTGCTGATGTACACGGACGGCCTCGTGGAGACGCGCAGGTCCGGCGGTCCCGTCGAGGAGGACCTCGAGCCCCTGCTGGTGACACTGTCCGCGCAGGAACCTCGGGAGGTCGTGGACGCGGTGATGCGCCACGCCATAGACGCGTGCGGCGGTGAGCTCAAAGACGACGTGGCGGTGCTGGCGATCAGGCTCGGTCCCGCCGCGTCAGGACAGCAGTGAGCGTCACTGCCTCTTGGCGACCGCCGCGGCGAGCTGCTTCTTGCTCATGCTCGAGCGCCCCTTGACGCCGAGTTCCTTGGCGCGTTCGTACAGCTCGTCCTTGCTGCTGCCGTAGACGTCCACGCCGCCGTAGGTCCTGCCTCGGCCGCGCTTGCCCGCCGCTCCCGGGTCCGAGGGGCCCTTGCGCCCCTTGGGCTCCCACCTGTCGCCCACCTTCTCGAACGTGTGCTTGAGCGCGGCGTAGGCGGTCTGGTGCGCCCGCCGCCCCTCGCCGTAGGTCTCCACGGCGCTGTCGTGGGCCTTGCCCCACGTGTCCTGCGCCTTCTTGGACGAACGTTTGATCGTGTCCGGCATCTCCCGTCTCGCAGGCATCTTCCGTCCTCCCTCCGTCCTGGACGTGCGCGAGGTTCCTACCCAGGCTGGGGGCTGCGTTCGGTCCCCGCGCCTCGGTCGCCCCCGCGCTCGGTCGCCCGTCGCGAGTCCGGCGCTGGCAGCGGCGGTCCGTGTATCATTCGGTGTCGCCCCCGAGGAAGGACCTCCCCTTGCCGCTGCGGTCCCACGGATGGAGGCCGCTCGCCGCGGTCGCGTTCACGACGGTCGTCTGGGCGTCGGCCTTCGCGGGCATCCGGGCAGGGCTGGAGGCGTACGGCTGGGGCGAGCTGGCGCTCTTGCGCTTCACGGTGGCCGTGGCGCTGCTGCTCACCTACGCGGCACTCTCGCGGATCCGTCTGCCCGACGCGCGCGACCTGGGAGCGATCGCATTGGCCGGGTTCCTCGGCATCGACGTGTACCACCTGGGGCTGAACTTCGGGGAGACGCGCGTGGCCGCGGGCCCGGCGAGCCTGCTCATCTCGGCGGTGCCCGTGGTGACCGCCCTGCTCGCGTGGGTCTTCCTGAAGGAGCGGCTAGGCGCGTGGGGGTGGGCGGGCATGCTCGTCGGGTTCGCCGGCGTCGCGGTGATCTCGCTGTCGGCCTCCGGCGGAGTCCGGTTCGAGCCCGCGGCGCTCGCCATCATGGCGGCCGCCGTGGGCGAGAGCGTCTACTTCATCATGATCAAGCCGATGATGCGCCGGTACTCCGTGATGGAGCTGACCGTCTACACGTTCGTGGCCGGGTGGGTCTTCATGCTCCCGTTCCTGCCCGGGCTCGTGCGCGCCGTGCCCCGGGCCCCCGCGCACGCGACGCTGTCCGCGGTCTACCTCGGCGTCTTCCCGGCCGCGCTGGCGTACCTCGCCTGGAACTTCGCGCTCTCGCGCATGCCCACGGGCACGACGATGTCGTTCCTGTACTTCACGCCCGCCCTCGCGATCCTCATCGCCTGGGTATGGCTGGGTGAGCTGCCCGGCGTCCTGCCGGTCCTTGGCGGGGTGGTCGTGACCGTCGGCGTCGTGCTCGTGAACACGTTCGGAAGCGCGGCGACGCAGCTGACCGAGGAGCTCTGAGCGCGCCGGTGCGCGGGCGCTCGACCGCCTGCCGGGGAGCTGTTCGAGCCGATGGGGAGCGCCCGCGTCGAGGAGCGCATGTCCCCGACCCGCGAAGAGATCGGGGTGGCGGTGGCCATGGGGCCGAGCGCGGGGCATACCGAGGAGGCGGCGGGCCGCTAGGCGAGTGGCGTTCCCGGCGCCGGTCGTCCTCGGTCCGTCCCCGGCGCTAGATCGCCCTCACTCCCGGCGGATAACCGTGACGGGCCTGGAGGCCGGCCGCGATGAGCGCCACTCCCACGAAGAGCACGTCGATCCCGATGAAGATGCCGATGAGCACGAGCGTGGTGACGAACGGCTGCGTCAGCAGCAGTATCCCGAGGATGATGCTGATCACGCCGGAGACGCCTACCCATACCCGGCCGTCGACTCCCGGGACGAACGACACCACCAGCTTGACGAGTCCGGTCACGAGCAGGTAGGCGATCAGCACGATCGGCAGCGTCACGATGGCCGCGACCGGCTGGAACAGCAGCAGGAAGCCGGCCAGTATCGACAGCACGCCGACTATCAGCCGCCAGGTGATCGCGCCGGTGGACGGTGCCCTGGTGAGCGAGACCAGTTCCGAGGCGCCCTTGACGAACAGCGCGATGGGCAGGACCAGGGCCGCGGTCGCGGCGGCGACCAGCGGCGCGCCGATCGCCAGGATCCCGACGATCACGAGCACGACGCCGGCTGCGATCGCCCATCCGTCGGCCCTCGTGTCCCCCTCGTGATATGCGGACATCTCCGCCCCCTTCCGTCTGCGGCGTCTAGGCGCGGCGAGCACGCGCGCTCGCTGGCGAGGTACCTACCCAGGAGGCGGAAGGCAGTTGCGCGTTCACGGGACGATCATCGTGAGCAACTCCGCGACGAAACGCGCGGTCTCGGCAAGCAGCGCCGGGTCGGCGAGCCCCGGTAGGTCCTCGCGGGTGTGGGCGATCTCCTCGAGCACGCGCTGCGCCTCGGCCGAGGTAAGCGCGACCGCGGGCACTCCGCGCATCGCGAAGATCATGTGGTCGCTCTGCGGCCACGGGCGCCCCTCGGTCAGCAGCTCGCGCCGCGAGGCCGCGCGCGCGACGCCCTCGCGCAGCTCGTCGGGGCACTCGTAGGTGGACACGGCGGTGGGACCGCCGCGGAAGCCGGCGGCGTCGATGTTGACGGCGAGGCGGATCTCGCCGAACCGCCCCTCGTTCGCCCGTACGTACTCGACCTGGCCGGGGGAGGCGTAGTGGTCCTCGCCGTTGAACGGCAGCAGCTCCACGGCATGCGGCAGCGGCATGCCGTGGAGCAGCTCCGCCACGGCGAGCAGGCATGCGACCCCCGTGGCGTTGTCCAGCGCGCCGGGCGTGGCCGGTTTCGTGTCGATGTGCGCCGCCGCCACCACGCGCCCGGCACCGCCGGGCCGCCTTGCCACGAGCTGCTCGCAGCGCGCGGGTGCGCGCCTCGAGCCGATCCGCAGCCTCACCGTCCCTCCCGCGTGCTTCCGCAGCCGCTCGCCGTCCACGTCCCTCATGTACGCCGAGGGGATCCCCACGTCCCCGTCCTCGATGAGCGGGAACGGGTAGAGCGCGCCGGCCATCGGGTCCCTGCCCGTTGCGGCGATCACCGCCTCGGGCGCCGCGTGCTCTGTCGCCTCCAGGATCCGCGTGTGCTCCTCGAAGCGGTACCAGGGGTAGTCCCTCGGCGTGAGCTGCGAGGATGCGACGCTCCCGGTGAGCAGCAGCACGCGTCCGCGAGCGTCGAGGCTCTCGAGCTCCTCGACCGTGGATGCCGCGACGAGCTCGGCGACGCCCTCGTACGGGTTCGAGTACGGCCCCGGGAAGGCCTCGAACGCCTCGCCGCCCGCGGACAGCGCGACCTCGCCCGGCTCCCAGTCGATGCAGGGGAACCCCGTGCGCTCCACCTCGAACCCGTGGATGCGGACCGACTCGGCGAAGTACTCGTTGGCGGCTCGGTTCCCCTCGCTGCCGACGTGCCTGTCGGGGTGGCGGAGGCACAACGCCTCGACGTGCACTGCGATGCGTTCCGCCAGTGCGTCCTTCACGGGCTCACGCGCGGGCACTCGTTCACCTCCATGGGGTGGAGGGATGCGGACGGACGGAGTCCGGCGGGCCGGTACCTGCCGAGTCTAGCGCTCCGCTCCGACATCGGGCAGCGCCGCACGGGTACATAGAGGCGTCGGCGAGTCGGCCGCGCCGGCCGCACGCCCCGGACAGCGACGGTGACGACATGCCCCCTGCGACCGAGCAACGCAGGCGCAGCCCTAGCGAGATCGCACTGCGGATCGCGCTGTTCTACGCGCTCGCGGCCGCGCTGTGGATCCTGCTCTCGGACTGGGCGCTCGTCGCCCTGGAGCTCCCTTCGCAGGTGGAGCGGGTGCTCAACTCCGCCAAGGGTCTGCTCTTCGTGCTCGTGACTGCCACCGCGCTCTACACCCTCACTTTGCGCGCGACACGGCGCCTCTACCGCTCGGAGCTACGGTACAGGCGGCTGTTCGAGAACGCCCCCACCGACATCCTGCTCTACCGCGTCCTGACCGATGTGGAAGGGCGCCCGGGCGGCGTGGTCATCGAAGGCGCGAATCCCGCCCAACTCGAGCACGCGCGCGCCTCGCCCGAGGCCTTCATGGGAAGGATGGCCTCCTCGGAACGGCTGCCCGAGCAGCTTCGGCCCTACGGCGCCGAAGTGCTCGAGGCCATCGCCGAGGACCGTCCGGGCGGCTTCGAGATCGCCGTGGACGCCACGGACTCGCACTACCTGGTCTCGGTCTTCCCGCTGGAACCGGGCCTATGGGCCTCGGCCGCGGTGGACGTCAGCGAGCTGCGTCGTGCCCAGAGAGCGCTGGAGGGCCAGAAGGACGCGATCCGCCGTGCCTACATGGACGTGCTCGACGCGGTGAGCGGCGGCAAGCTCGTGCTGATGACAAGGGAGGAGATCGAGGCTGCGCTCGGGGAGGCGACGGGCCCCCCGCGGCCCATGGAGTCCTACCTGGACGTCTCGGAGGCTCGCCCGCGGCTGGCCGAGGAGCTCCTGCGCCTCGGTCTGGCGGTCGACGCCGACCTGTTCCTGCACCCCTTCGCCGAGGCCGCGACCAACGCCGTGAAGCACGCGGGTCGCGGCGAGTGGTCCGTGCGGGTCAAGGACCGCGCGGTGCAGGTGGTGGTGGCCGACCACGGAGGCGGGATCGACTTCCGCACCCTGCCCGCGGCCACCCTCGTGCCCGGCTACTCCACCGTGCCCACCCTCGGTATGGGGTTCACGATCATGCTCCAGTACGCCGACCGCGTCCTGCTCACGACCGAGTCGGGCCGGACCGTGGTCGCGCTGGAGGTGGCCGACGCCGTGGCGCCGGAGCGCGGCGCCGGGCCGGTCCCCGGAGAGCGAGCGCGTCAGCCGTCTCCGTCCGCCGGAGCGCCGGTGGCGCGGATGCCGCCGAAGGGCAGCTCTCCCGCATGCGCCACGAGCGAGAAGTGGCAGGCGTCGGTCGCGGGAGCGGCGCGTTCCTTTCAGTCATGCGTAGGGGCGCGCGACCAGCGCCCGGGCGCCGCCGTCCGGCGGCCACGACGCATGCGGACGGCAGAACCGAGGGGCGAAGCCGCGAGCCGCGGGCGGAGACAGCATCCCCGCCCCTAGCACTACGCCCCGCCTCTTCTCGTATACTCGGGGGAGCCCGTAACGCGCGCAACGGAAGGGCCCGTGAGCGGCAGCCGCCCATCCCGGAAGAGATCCCGGGCGAGAGACCGGCTCTCGTCCTGTCCGATCGTGGGCGTAGGGGCGTCGGCCGGCGGCCTCGACGCGTTCCGGCGCCTGCTGGGCGCGGTCCGGGCCGAGTCCCCGTTCTCGTTCGTGCTCGTGCAGCACCTCGACCCCGACCGGCCGACGCACCTCGTCGACCTGCTGGCCGACGTCATCGCATTGCCGGTGCGGTTCGCCGAGGACGGCCTCGCACCCGCCTCGGGGAACGTCTACATCATCCCCGAGGGCCGGCTGGCGACGATGGAGGAGGGCGTCTTCCATCTGCGCTCGAGGGACGACGAGTGCGCCGTTCAGCCGATCGACACGTTCTTCACCTCGCTGGCGCTGCACGAGCAGTCGGGGGCGTGCGCGGTCCTGCTCTCCGGCATGGGCTCCGACGGCGTCCAGGGCCTGCGGGAGGTGGCGGCCGCAGGCGGCCTCACCTTCGTGCAGCTTCCCGATACCGCCGAGTTCGACCCGATGCCGCGAGCGGCGATCGCGGCGCGCGCGGCGGACTTCGTCGGCTCGCCCGAGGAGATCGCCGAGCAGCTCCACGCGCGCTCGGCGCACCCGCACCTGCGCGACGTCATGGAGCAAGCCGAGGACGAGCGGGCCTTCACCGAGGTGCTGACCCTGGTGTTGCGCGAGGCGGGGATGGACTTCTCGCAGTACAAGCCCTCGACGGTGCGAAGGCGCATGGGGCGGCGTGCGATGCTGCGGAACGTGGAGAGTCTCGAAGCCTACCTCGACGTCCTGCGCGCGGAGCCCGCCGAGCTGGACGCGCTCGTCCGCGACCTGCTGATCAACGTCACCCAGTTCTTCCGCGATCCCGAGGTGTTCGAGCTGTTGCGCGAGCGCGTCTTCCCGGAGGTGCTGAGAGCCAAGGCTTCGGGCGACGCCGTCCGCGTCTGGGTGCCCGGCTGCTCCACCGGCGAAGAGGTCTACAGCATCCTCATCACGCTCCTGGAGGCGCTCGATGAGGCCGAGGCGGAGCCGAAGGTCACGGTCTTCGGCACCGACGCGAGCGAGACCGCCATACGCGCGGCGCGCGAGGGCGTGTACCCGGACAGCATCTGCGCTTCCGTGTCGCCGGAGAGGGCGGCGCGCTTCTTCGAGCGCGTCGAAGGCGGCCTGCGGGTGGTCAGGCCCTTGCGCGAGATGTGCATCTTCGCCCGGCAGGACATCACGCGCGACACGCCGTTCTCGCGGCTGGACCTCGTCAGCATGCGCAACCTCCTCATCTACTTCGAGCCCGCGCTGCAGAAGAAGGTGCTCGCCATCGCGCACTTCGCGTTGGCGCCGCAGGGGTTCCTCGTGCTCGGTACCTCCGAGACGCCGGACAGCCAGCGCGGGTTGTTCTCCAGCTTCGACAAGCAGCGCCACGTCTACCGGCGCAAGGACGTGCCGCCCCACCTGCCGATCGACGTGATGAGCCCGCTGCGGGTCTCCTTGGACGCGTTGAGCGCGGCGGAGGCGATCGGGGAACGCCCGCCCGGCCTCGACGTCGTCGCGGAGGCGGACGAGCTGACCCTGGCGGCGTTCGGCCCTCCGCGGGCGGTGGTGGACGCCGAGGGCCACATCCTGCACTTCTTCGGCGACACGGCGCCCTTCATGACCCTCGCTGAGGGGCGGGCCACGCTCGACCTCCTCCAGATGGCGCGGCTCGAGCTCGCGCTGGAGGTCAAAGACGCGTTCGAGGCCGCTCGCGAGACGAACGCCCCGGCGAGAAGGGAGGCCTCGTTCACCGTGGAGGGCCGGCAGCGCCGCGTCGCCATCCAGGTGCTGCCGCTCGCGTCGGTCGCGGGTTCGACGCACTTCCTCGTCGCGTTCCTGGAGCTGCCGCCCACAGCCGCCGGGATGGAACCGGCCGAGGTCGGCGCCGAGATCGCGAACCTCTACGAGGCGAGAGAGGAGCGCCTGAGGCGAGAGCTGGCCGCTCTGCGCGCACGCACGCGCTCGATCTCGGAGGAGAAGGACAACGCGAACCACGCGCTGCGGGCCGCGAACGAGGAGGTGCGCTCGAGCAACGAGGAGCTCCAGAGCATCAACGAGGAGCTCGAGACCGCCAAGGAGGAGCTCCAGTCCGCCAACGAGGAGCTGTCGACCGTCAACGAGGAGCTCCGCAACCGCAACTCGGATCTCGCCCGGCTCAACGACGACCTGACCAACTTCGCGGCGAGCACGGACATCCCCGTCGTGATGGTCGACTCGGAGCTGCGCGTACGCCGCTTCACGTCCCAGGCGGTCCGCGTCATGCACGTCGCCTCCTCCGACGAGGGACGCCTCCTGCACCACCTGCGCATGCGCGTGGACATGCCGGACATGGAGCAGGTCGTGCGGAGGGTGATCCAGGGCGGTTTCCCCGAGACGCGCGAGATACGCGACGACGCCGGGCGCTGGTACTCGCTGCGCATCCTGCCCTACCGGTCTTCGGCAGGGAACGTGAAGGGGGCCGTCCTCGGTTTCATCGACGTCGACGAGCTCAGACGCAGCCTGGACCGGGTCGAGTACCGCGCCCGCCTCGCCGCGGCACTGAACGACATCGACGCCGACATCTCCTCCAAGCTCCAGTTCGACGAGATCATGCGGCACGCGCTGGACGACGGGGTGCGCGCACTGGGCATGGACGTCGGGGCGATCGAGATCCGTGACGGCGGGGAGTGGGTCGTCCGGTACCAGAACGGGTTGCGCTCGAAGGACGTCGGGAGGCGTCTGGCAGACTCCGAGGCGCCGGTCGCGGCCCGGACCGCCCGGACGAGGGAGCCGGTGGCGGTTGGCGACATCGCCGCCGACGACGAGGTGAACGCGGGCTACCTGCGTTCCCGCGAGATCCGCGCGGTGCTGGCGGCTCCACTGGTCGTGCGCGCCGACGTCACGGGGTGCATCCTCCTGCTGTCCACGAGGGGCCCGCGCCGCTTCAACGCCGCGGAGGTCGACTTCATCCGGAGGCTGGCCGCGTCGGTCTCGCTCGCGCTGGAGAACGCGCGGCTGCTGGAGGACGAGCGCCGGGCGGCGCGCACCGCCAGGGCGCTCAACAAGGTGAACGAGATCCTGATGGCCGCCCTCACCCCCGACGACGTGCTCGCCCGCCTCGTCGGCGAGGTGTCCGAGGTGGCCGGGGCGGACAAGTGCCTGGTCATCGGAATCGCGGGCGACACGTTCACGGTCACCCACGCGCGCAACGTCGCCGACGGCCTTCTCGGCCGGTCCAAGCCCGCTTCGTTCTTCCCGGCGTTCGCGCTGGCGGCTCGCGAGCGGCGCCCGGTGCTCATCGAGGACAACTGGAGCGATCCGCGGACGAACAAGGACTTCGTCGTCCCCTACGAGCTCCGGGCGTTCCAGCTCATGCCGTTGAGGGTCGGCGAGGAGGTCGTCGGCGTGCTCGCGTTCGCCTACGACGCTCCTCGGCGGTTCCATGCCGAGGACGCCCGGTTCTGCGAGCAGATGGCCCGGGCGATGTCGCTGGCCCTCACGAACGCGCGGCTCTATGAGGCCGTGCGCGAGAGCGAGGCGAAGTACCGCTACCTCTTCACCAACCTCATCGACGGCTTCGCGCTGCACGAGGTCGTGCTGGACGAGGACGGGGAGCCCGTGGACTACATCTTCCTCGAGGTCAACGAGGCGTTCGAGAAACTCACAGGCCTGAAGGCGGCCGACATCGCCGGCAAGCGGGTGACCGAGGTCATGCCCGGGATCGCAGACGACCCCGCCGACTGGATCGGCACCTACGGGCGTGTCGCGCTCACCGGCGAGCCGATCCGGTTCGAGCGGTACTCGCAGGCGCTCGACAAGTGGTACTCGGTCTCGGTCTACAGGCCCGAGGAGAGGCGGTTCGTGACCGTCTTCGACGACATCACGGAGCGCAAGCGCGCCGAAGAGGCCCTCGCCGATACGACGGTCCGGATCCGGCTCCTGGCGGAGTCAGCACGCCTGCTGCTGATGACGGAGGCGCCGGAGAGCATGGTGCAGGCGATCGCCGAGGAAGTGATGCGATCGCTGGACTGCGACGTCTTCTTCAACTACGTGATCGAAGACGGTGACGGGCGGTTGCACCTCAACGCCTACGCCGGGGTGCCGGAGGAGGTCGCGGAGGAGATCGCGTACCTCGACCTCGGCGTGGGCGTATGCGGCTGCGTCGCCAAGGACGGGGTGCGCATCGTCGCGGAGGACGTCCAGAACAGTCAGGACGAGAGAACGGAACTGGTGAGATCGCTCGGTGTCCAGGCCTACGCCTGCCACCCTCTCGTCCACCACGGCAAGACGATCGGGACGCTCTCCTTCGGCAGCCGCGACCGCACCAGTCTCGGCAACGAAGAGCTCGGATTGATGCGGGTGGTGGCCGATCAGACTGCCACTGCGATGTCCCGCAAGAAGGCGGAAGACAGGCTGAGAGAGGCGCAGAAGGAGCTCCGGGGGGCCGTCGAGGACCTGAACCGGGCGCAGGCCGTCGCGAAGGTCGGGAGCTGGCGACTGGACACCCGCCGCGACGAGCTGACGTGGTCCGAGGAGACGCACCGAATGTTCGGCATCCCCCTCGGCACGCCCATGACCTACGAGAAGTTCCTCTCGACCGTCCACCCGGAGGACCGGCAGCTGGTCGACGAGAGGTGGGAGGCGGCGCTGAAGGGCGAGCCCTACGACGTGGAGCACCGCATCGTCGTCGGCGGCGCCGTCAAGTGGGTCCGCGAGCAGGCCGAGCTCGAGTTGGACGAGGCCGGCGAGCTGCTCGGCGGGTTCGGCACCGTGCAGGACGTCACCGAGCGGAAGGATGCCGAGGCGCAGCGGGAGGAGTATCTGTTCCGCCTCGTCACGCTGCTGGAGGTGTCGACCGACGTGCTGGCCGCCGGCGACACGGAGGACATGCTCCGGCGGGTGGCCGACGCCGCCCGGCAACTCGTGGGAGCGAGGCTCGCCGTGGCGGGGCACGGTTACGAGCAGGACGATTTCCGCCTGGGCGTGGTGTCGCGCGCCGAGGACGCGCCCCCCTGCATGGAGGGCGCCGAGTTCGCCGTGGAGCGGGGCGGGACGTACCTGGAGCTGGTCGAGAGCGTCGAGTCCCTCCGCCTGACCGAGGAGCGGCTGCGAGCGCACCCGCGCTGGCGGGGGCTGCCCGAAGGGCACGTCCCGCTGCGCGGGCTCCTGGGCGCGCGACTCTCCGACACGGAAGGACGCCCCGTCGGCATGATCATGCTCTCGGACAAGGAAGGCGACTTCACGCCCGAGGACGAGGTCCTGCTGCGGCAGCTCGCCTCCATCGCCTCCCTCGGGCTGCAGCACATCGAGTCCAGGAACGAAGCGGAGTCCGAGCGTTCACGCCTTCGCACGATCATCGACACGATCCCCATCGGCTTCAGCCTGCTGGGACCGGACGGCGCCGTGCTCGACATCAACGAGGCGACGAACCGGATCTGGGCCGGGGAACTGCCCAAGGCCGCCGACATCGAAGGCTATCGCGTCTACAAGGGCTTCCACCGGGACACGGGCGAGCCCGTCCTGGCGCACGAGTGGCCCGCCCCGCGGGTGGTCGCGACGGGGGAGCGCGTGGAGGAAGTGATCGACATCGAGCGGTTCGACGGCAGCCGCGCGACGGTGCGCGTGGACGCCATCCCGCTGGCCGACGACGCGGGCCGGGTCGGGCAGATCGTCGTGGTCACGGAGGACGTGACCGAACAGGTCCGCCGGCAGGAGCTGAACGAGGAGCTCAACGGCCTACAGGCGGCTATGTCCGCCACACTGGACACCGGGGAGATCCTGCGCGCGATGATCGAGCGGGCCCGGCGCGCGGTGCGGGCCGAGTGCGGGTGCGTGGCCGTGCGACGGCCGGACGGGTGGGTCGTCCACGCGGTGTCGGGGGACGGAGGGCCCGCCGTCGGTACGGTCCTCGGCGAGGAAGGGGTGCCGGTTGTGGAGCTGGCGGTCCGGGAGCGCCGTCCGGTCGCCGTAGGCGACGTGGAGAAGCCCCCGCTCGGGGGCAGCCGGCCGGCCGAGCCGCCCGGCCTGCGGTCGCTGATGGCCGTCCCGCTCATCGCCCAGGGCGACGTCGTCGGCGTGGCGTGGTTCGGGCACCGAGGGTCGCCCGCGACCTTCACCGACCCGGAGACGGAGTTCGCGTCGCGGCTCGCCGACGTCGTCTCGCTGGCCCTGGACAACGCGCTGCTGTACGAGCGCGAGCGTACGATCGCCGACACGCTGCAGGAAGCCGTCCTGACACCCCCCGAACAGGCGGAGGGGATCGAGGTCTCCTACCTCTACCGGCCGGCTTCGAGCACCGCGAACGTCGGGGGTGACCTCTACGACGTGTTCCCCATCGACGCCGATCGCGTCGGCATCGTGATCGGCGACGTCTCGGGCAAGGGGCTCGAGGCGGCTCGCCTCACGTCTCTCGTGCGCGACGGGATCAGGGCCTACTCGTACCAGCGGCCGGACCCCGGCGAGGTCCTCGAGCAGCTCAACCGCCTCCTCTATCGCTCCTCCCCTGTGGAGGCCTTCGCGACCGTCTTCCTCGTCGTGCTCGACAGGCACTCGGGGCGGCTCCGCTACTGCGGAGCGGCCCACCCCTCCGGGATCGTGCTCGGCGCGGAGCGGCTCGAGGTCCTGGAGGAGTCGGGCGCCGGGCCGGTGGGGGCGTTCGGCGAGACGCGCTACGCCTCCAGCGACTCCGAGCTGATTCCCGGCGAGACGCTCGTGCTCTACACGGACGGCATCACCGAGGCGCGGCGAGACGGAGAGATGTTCGGCGAGGACCGCCTGGTGACCGCCCTGGACGAGCTGCGGAACGCACCGCTCGAGGACCTGCCCGGGAGGCTCCTGGCCGAGGTCCTCGAGTTCTGCGGGGGCTCGCTTCGCGACGACACCGTCGTGATGTGCGTTCGCTGGACGGGTTCGAAGCCCGACGAGTAGACGGCCCGAGGAGCGAGCCGCGAAGCCTCGCGTGGGGGCCGGCGCCGCCCGCAGCCGCGGCCCCGTGCTACACTGAGCGGGTCCCACCCCTAAGACTCGGTCGTCCTGTGCCGCCGCCGGCACGCTCCGTTCGCGGATCGACTGCGTCTGCCAACGCAGTGCTTCGCGACGAGAGCGGCGCACGGTACAGGAGAACCCATATGTCGTTCCACTCGCTCGGCCTCGAGCCGCGCCTGCTCGCCGGCGTGTCCGCCATGGGCTACGCCGATCCCACCGCTGTCCAGCGCGAGGCGATCCCGCACGTGCTGGCCGGCTCCGACCTCGTCGGCGTCGCACAGACCGGCACCGGCAAGACTGCCGCCTTCGTGCTGCCGATGCTCCAGCGCATACCTCCGCGCCGGGGCGTCCGCGCGCTGATCGTCACGCCCACCCGCGAGCTCGCGCTGCAGATCGCCGAGGTCGTGAGGGCCGCATCGCACCGGACCGGGCACCGCGCCGCCGTCATCATCGGCGGCGTCGGGATGCAACCGCAGGTCGACAGGCTGCGCCGAGGGGTCGACGTCGTCATAGCGTGCCCCGGCCGGCTGCTGGACGTGCACTCCCGCGGCGCCGTCGACCTCTCGCGCGTCGAGACGCTGGTGCTCGACGAGGCCGACCGGATGCTCGACATGGGCTTCTGGCCGGACGTCCGCCGCATCCTCGCGCTTCTGCCGCCCCGCCGCCAGAACCTGCTGTTCTCGGCGACGATGTCGTCCGACGTCCTCGGCGTGGTTCGCGACACGCTGCGTGACCCGGTGCGCGTGCAGGTCGCCCCGCCCGCCACGCCCGTGGAGAGCGTCGAGCAGGTGCTCTACCCGGTCTCGGCCAGGCAGAAGACCGAGCTCCTCGCCGAGATGCTGAAACGCGGCGACCACCGCCGCACGCTCGTGTTCACGCGCACGAAGAGCCGCGCCGACCGGCTGCACCGGCAATTGGAGCGCAGGGGCGTGGCTTCGGCGCCCATCCACGGCGGGCGGTCGCAGGGCCAGCGCCAGCGCGCCCTGGAGGCGTTCAAGGCCGGACGCTCCCGGGTGCTCGTGGCCACCGACGTGCTCGGCCGGGGCATCGACATCGACGACGTGAGCCACGTCGTCAACTACGACCTCCCGCACACTCCCGAGGACTACGTCCATCGCATCGGCCGGACCGCACGGGCGGGCGCGAGCGGCACGGCGATCAGCCTGCTGGCCGCCGAGGAGCTCGAGACGCTGGCGGCCATCGAGAAGGTCCTCGGCGCGGCGCTGGAGTGCCGCGACGTCGACGGCTTCCGTTACGAAGAGCGCGTCGTGCCCGCCGCCGACCGCCGCGTCACCCCCGCGCCGCGCGGCGAGACCCCGCGAAGCCGCACCGGGCGTCGCGGCGGCCGGGGGCGCGCCGGGGCGCGCCGGCGCTAGAGGCGGCCGTCCCGGAGCGCGGATCCGCCCCCTTCCCGGGTTCCCTCGACGGCGATGAGGGAATGTAGCCCCGTCCTCAGCCGATGCCGGGGGGTGGTGACGGTGGACGGCGTGCCGATCACGGTCGGCTACTGGCTCGTCGCGCTCGTACCGCTGGCGACGCTGCTCGTGCTGCTCGTCTGGCTGCGCTGGACGGCGGCGCAGGCGGGAGCGGCGGGGTTCTTCGTGGCCGCCGTGCTCGCGTGGCTCGTGTTCCGCGCGGACTTCCAGACCCTCGCCGTGGCCACCGGCAAGGGCATCTGGGACGCGATCTTCATCCTGGCGGTGGTGTGGCCCGCTCTGCTGCTCTACGAGATGATCGAGCGCGCCGGCGCCTTCGACGTCTTCCGCGACAGCATGGAGAGCTACACCAAGAGCAAGCTGCTGCTCGTGCTCGCCTTCGGTTGGGTGTTCGCCTCGTTCCTCCAGGGTATCGCGGGCTTCGGCGCTCCCATCGCGATCGTGGCTCCGTTGCTGGTCGGGATCGGCGTGAGACCGCTGATGGCGGTCGTGGTGCCGCTCATCGGCCACGCGTGGGCGAACATGTTCGGCACCCTCGCGGTCGGCTGGCTGGCCACGATCCAGGTCATCGAACTGGACGACCCCACCCAGACGGCCGTGGTCACGGCGGTCATGCTGTGGGTGCCCAACCTGCTCTCCGCGCTGACCATCGCGTGGCTCTATGGCCGGGGGAAGGCCCTCGCGCACGCCGCGCCGGTGATCGCCGTCGTGACGCTCATCCACGGCGGGGGGCAGGTCGCCCTGGCCGCCGTCGACCCCATCATCAGCAACTTCATCCCCGCCACCCTGGCGCTGGGCGCGATCTTCCTGCTCGCCAGGATGGGCCGCTACCAGAAGGAGGAGGAGTTCGAGTCCTACATCCTCGCCGAGGAACGGGCCGAGGAGAGGGCAGAGGAAGCGCCGAAGTTCTCCGTCCACCTCGCCATGCTGCCCTACTACATCCTGATCGCGGTGTCGGTGATCGCGCTCGTGATCCCTCCCGTGAACGAGGCGCTCGAGCAGGTGCAGGTCGGTCCCGCCTTCCCCGCGGTCGAGACCGGGTTCGGGGTGGAGCAGGAGGCCGAGGAGGCCTACGGCGAGGTCGAGCCGCTCACGCACCCAGGCCTGATGCTGCTGCTGGCCACCGCGGTCGGCTATGCGGTGTTCCGAGCCAAGGGTCTGTACGAACGCGGTTCCGTCCGACGGATCCTCGCAGGCACCGCAGGCAACGCGCTGCCCGCGAGCGTGGCGATCCTCGGGTTCCTGACGCTGTCCAAGCTCATGGACAACTCGGGGATGGTCACGGTGTTGGCGCTGGGCATCGCGGAGGTCTCCCCGCCGGTCGTCTACGCGTTCCTCGCCAACTTCATCGGTGTGCTGGGCGCGTTCATGACCTCGTCGAACACCGCGTCGAACATCCTGTTCGCGCCGCTGCAGCAGCAGACCGCCGTCGCCACGGCCCTGCAGGAGTCCACGATCATAGGCGCGCAGTCCGTCGGCGGCGCCATCGGCAACGCGATCGCGCCGGCGAACGTCGTGCTCGGCACGGGCACCGCCAAGATCGTCGGCCAGGAGGGCGAGGTGCTCAAGTACACGCTGCCTTACGCGCTGGCGGCTTCCGTCGTCGTCGGCGCGCTCACGATCCTGGTGTTCCTGCTCCTGTGAGCCGCTCGCCTCAGCGAGCCGAGGACCTTACTCCGAGGAGGGCTCTCCCATGGATCGGATCAAGAACCAGACGGTATGGCAGGGGATCGCGTTCCTGCTGGTACTGCTCGCCTTCCCCTTGCTGACGTACGGGACGCGGGAGGCCGAAGGACTCGCGTGGGCGGGCATGGGCATGGTGGTCCTCGGCTTCCTCATCCCCCCGGTCGCGCGCTTCGCGCTGCCCGAGGAGGAGGGCGAGGAGGAGGGCGAGGAGGGCGACGAGGAGTAGCGGCGCGGAGTAGCGGCGCGCCGAGGCCCGAGGGGGGTCCATGGATGCCGACATAGAGGTCAGTGCCCTCAACTGGCTTCTCGCCGCGTTGCCGCTGGCCGCGATCCTGGTGCTGCTGGTCGGCTTGCGCTGGACGGCCGCGCAAGCGGGCGCGGCGGGCTTCTTCATCGCGGCCGGCGTGGCGTGGCTCGTGTTCAGGGCCGGGTTCGAGCCGATCAGCGTCGCCACGGCCAAGGGGCTGTGGGACGCCGTGTTCATCCTGTACGTGGTGTGGACGGCGCTGCTGCTGTACGAGGTGACGGACAAGGCCGGCGCGTTCGATGCGTTCCGGGTCGGAGCCGAGCGCTACACCGACAGCAAGCTGCTGCTCGTGCTCGCGTTCGGCTGGGTGTTCGCGTCGTTCATGCAGGGCATCGCCGGCTTCGGCACGCCGATCGCGATCGTCGCTCCGTTGCTGGTGGGGATCGGGGTGCGGCCGCTGATGGCGGTCGTGATCCCGCTCATCGGCCATGCGTGGGCGAACCTGTTCGGCACGCTGGCGGTGGCATGGCTGGCAGCGCTACGAGTGGCGGAGATAGAGGCCCAGACCGCCACCGCCGTGGGATCCGCGGTGCTGCTGTGGATCCCGAACCTGCTCGCGGGGCTGACCATCGTGTGGCTCTACGGTCGCGGCAAGGCGCTGGCACGCGCCTGGCCCGCCGTCCTGGCCGTCTCGCTGGTCCACGGCGGCGGCCAGGCGCTGCTGGCCGGCCTGAACCCGATCATCGCCAACTTCATCCCCGCGACGCTGGCACTCGGCGTGATCCTCGCGGTCGAGCGGCTGCCGCACTTCCAGGAGGACCCGCTGCGCAGCGACATCCTGCGGGAGGGGTTCGAGACCAAGGACGAGAGGCCGGGCGAGGCGCGGATGAGCCTGCCGGTGGCCCTCACCCCTTACTTCGCGCTCATCGCCCTGACGCTGGCGGGGCTGCTGATCCCGCCGGTCAACGAGCTCCTCGAGCGCGTCCAGGTCGGGTTCGCCTACCCCGAGGTCCGGACGGGGCTCGGGTTCGTCACCGAGGCCGACGAGATGTACGGGGAGTTCGCCGTCTTCAGCCATCCCGGGACGTTCCTGCTGCTCGCCGCCGTCCTCGGCTATCTCTTCTTCAGGTCGCGCGAAGCGTATCGGGACGCCTCGCTGCGCGACATCCTGGCCGGTACCGTCGAGAACGCGCTTCCGGCCAGCATCGCGGTGATGGGCTTCCTCGCGCTGTCGAAGGTCATGGAGCACGCCGGCATGGTCGAGCTGCTGGCGCTGGGGATAGCGGCGATCTCGCCCCCGCTGGTGTACGCCTTCCTCGCCAACCTCATCGGCGTGCTGGGCGCCTTCATGACATCGTCGAACACCGCGTCGAACATCCTGTTCACGCCGCTGCAGCAGCAGACCGCCGCCGCGGCGGGGCTGAGCGAGGCCGCCGTGCTGTCCGGGCAGATGTCCGGCGCGGCGGTGGGCAACTCCATCGCGCCGGCCAACGTCGTGCTCGGGACGAGCACCGCTCAGATAAGCGGCCGGGAGGGAGACGTGCTGAAGTACACACTGGTGTGGGCGATGGCGGTCAGCGTGCTCATAGGAGGGGGCACGCTGCTGTTCCAGCTGTTCGGACTCTAGGTGCCCCTCCCTGCGAAAGGACGCCGACGGCAGCCGGCGCCCTTCGCGGTGGCGCTTCCGGGCAGCGGTCCCTGCCGCTACCACACCATGGCCTGGCCGTCCCCCCGCGGGTCCGCCCCGGCATGGTACGTGCCGGTGTCGGGGTCGATCAGGATCGCCTGCGCGTGGCCCATCGTCTGCGAGAAGTCCTCGAGGTACTCCACCTCGTGCCCGCGGCGCTTCAACTCGGTCCCGACGTGGTCGGGCACGCGCCCCTCGAGCTTGAGCGTCTTGGACTCGGCGCCCCACGTCCGGCCGTAGAGCCATCGGGGCGCCTCGATGGCCTGCTGCACGTCGTAGCCGAAGTCCACGATGCGCGTGACCATCGCGCACTGCGTCTGCGGCTGCCCCTCGCCGCCCATCGCCCCGAACGCCATGAAGGGCTCACCGTCCTTCAGGGCCATGGCGGGGATGATCGTGTGGAAGGGTCGCTTGCCCGGCTCGAGCGCGACCGGATGGTCGGGGTCGAGCTTGAAGAACGAGCCGCGGTTCTGCATCAGGATGCCCGTCCCCGCCGGCATGAACGCCGAGCCGAACTCGTGGTAGACGCTCTCGATGAGTGAGCAGACGTTGCCTTCGCCGTCCACTGCACACATGTACGTCGTGTCGCCGCCCATACCCGCCATCGCCGGCCGGAGCGGCGAGATCTCCTCCTCGGGCCTCGCTCTGCCCATGTCGACGAGCCCCGCCCTGTCCCCCGCGTAGTCCTTGGAGAGCAGCAGGCCGAGGGGCGCGTCGAGGACGTCGGGGTCGCTCACCCACTCGTCGCGGTCCGAGAAGGCCACCTTGGCGGCCTCGGTCATCAGGTGGATGTAGTCCGGCGAGCCGTCGCCGATGCCCGCGACGTCGAACCGCTCGAGCAGGTTGAGCATCAGCAGCGTCGCCACGCCCTGGGTGTTCGGCGGCAGCTCAGTGACGGTGACGCCACGGTAGGTGGCCGACAGCGGCTCCACCCAGTCGGAGCGATGCTCGGCGAAGTCCTCGCGCCTCAGGAGCCCCCCGGCCTCGGCCAGCGCGTCGCAGATGCGGTCCGCGACCTCGCCGCGGTAGAAGGCCTCAGCGCCGCCCTCGGCGATCAGCCGCAGCGAGCGCCCGAGGTCGGGCTGCCGGAGGACCTCGCCGGTCTTGGGCGTCCCGCCTCCGGGCATGTAGGTCCTCGCCGTCTCCTCGAAGCGCGCGATGGTGTCGGAATACGAGGCGATGTAGTCGCGGAACCGCTCGCTCACCGGGAAGCCTTCCTCGGCGTAGGCGATCGCGGCCTCGAACAGCCGCGGCCACTCCAGGTGGCCGTAGCGGTCGTGCAGCGTCTTCCAAGCGTGGACGGCGCCGGGCACCGTGATCGCCGCGAGCGGGCCGCGCTGCGGGATCTCGTCCATGCCCTTGTCCCGGTAGAAGCCCCGGTTCACGTCGCGGCCTGCGCGGCCGGAGCCGTTCAGTGCCTCGACCTCCCCCCTCCCGCGGTCGAAGACCTGGCAGAACATGTCCCCGCCGAGGCCCGCCATGTGCGGGTAGACCACGGCGAGCGTGGCGTTCATCGTGACGGCGGCGTCCACGGCGTGACCGCCGTGCTGCAGCGCCCACAGCCCTGCCTGAGAGGCCAGGTAGTGGGGGCACGCCACCGCTCCCTTCGCACCGATCGCCGGCGGCCGCCCGGTCTCCATGGCCGCGTGCTCGGCTCCGGAGCCTGCGTGTGCGCGGTGAGTCATGCGCGGACCTCCCCTCATCGCCCGGTCCGCCCGTCGCGGCGGCCGGGCCGGTTGGCTCGACCGTTGCCATGTACCCGCCTCGTCCGGTCGCATGCGCTCGGCGGGCACTTCGGCGGTCCCGCTCCGACGAGAGGCGTGTGCACCGGCTGGAGGAAGAGCGTGCTGTCCGGGGTCCGGTGGTAGACGGCGGCCGTGGGGGTACGCCTATGATAGGGAGCCCGCGCGCATCCCCGCTCGAATCCCGCCGAGCTCGACGGACGGACCGCCCGTGACCGCCTTTGCGGACATCTTCGCCCAGCTCGCGGTGGTGCTCGCGTTCTCGGCCGCCGCCGGCGCCGTCGCGCTCGCGCTGCGTCAGCCGTTGATCGTGGCGTTCATCTTCTCCGGCGTGCTGCTCGGGCCCGCGGCGCTCGGCGTCGTGGTGGCCAGCGACGAGATCGACCTGCTCGCCAGGATAGGCATCTCCGTGCTGCTCTTCGTCGTCGGCCTGCGGCTCGACCCGGAGCTGGTGCGCTCGCTCGGACCGGTCGCGCTGGCCACCGGCCTCGGGCAGGTCGCCTTCACCGCGACGATCGGCTACGCCCTGGCGCTTCTGCTCGGGCTGTCCGGGATGCAGGCGCTGTACGTCGCGGTCGCCCTGACCTTCTCGAGCACGATCATCATCGTGAAGCTGCTCTCCGACAAGCGGGAGATCGACTCGCTCCACGGCCGCATCGCGGTGGGCATGCTGATCGTGCAGGACGTCCTGGTCATCATCGCCATGATCGGCCTGAACGCGCTCGCGGCCACGGGCGCCGCGCCCGACGGGGAGCGGCTCGCGGAGGTGCTGCTGGGCGGCGCGGCGTTCGTCGCGGTGCTGTGGGCGGCGGCGAGGTGGGTGCTGCCGCCGCTGACGCACCGGCTGGCCGGCTCGCAGGAGCTCCTGGTGCTGTTCGCCGTCGCCTGGGCGGTCTCGCTGGCGGCCTTGGGCGAGGGAGTGGGCGTCAGCAAGGAGATCGGCGCGTTCCTCGCGGGGATCTCGCTGGCGACCACCCACTACCGGGAGGCCATCGGTGCACGTCTCGTCGGCCTGCGCGACTTCCTGCTGCTGTTCTTCTTCGTCGACCTCGGGGCGCGCATAGAGCTCGGGGTGCTCGGAGCCCAGATCGGTCCCGCGGTCGCGCTGTCGGCCTTCGTGCTGCTGGGCAATCCGCTGATCGTGATCGCCATCATGGGCTTCCTCGGCTACCGGGCGCGCACCAGCTTCCTCGCGGGGCTGACGGTGGCTCAGATCAGCGAGTTCTCGCTCATCCTCGCGGCGCTCGGCCTGGCGCTGGGGCACGTCACCGACGAGACGCTGGGCCTGATCACCCTGGTCGGCATGGTCACCATCGGCGCCTCGACGTACATGATCCTGTACTCGCACGTTCTCTACGAGCGGCTCGCGCCCGTCCTGCACGTCTTCGAGCGGGTGAAGCCGTACCGGGAGCACATGGCCGAGACCACCGGTCCCGCCAGGGTGGACGTGGTGCTGCTGGGGCTGGGCCGCTACGGCGGCAACGTCGGGCGGGCGCTGCGCGAGGAGGGCCTCGTCGTGCTGGGGGTGGACTTCGACCCCCATTCGGTCCGCCGCTGGAGCGAGGGCGGCGGCGCGTCGCAGTACGGCGACGCCGAGGACCCGGAGCTGCCGGCGTCCCTGCCGCTCGGGACGGCGAAGTGGGTCGTGTGCACCGTCCCCGACCCTCACGTCGCCACCGTGCTCGTGCAGTCGCTGCGCCAGCACGGATACGCCGGGCGCATCGCGCTCACGGCGCACTCACGCGCCGCCGCGCGCGGGATGGAGGCCCTCGGCGCGGACCTCGTGCTGTTGCCGTTCGTGGACGCCGCGAACGAGGCCGCCGACGAGCTCGTGGCGCGCCTGCGCGAGCAGGGGGCGGCGCGCTAGCCCGGTCGGGCCTTACCGGTCCGGTGACTCCGGCGTCCCGCCCTCGACGGGCCGCCAGCCGCGGCGCTGCGCGTAGTACTCCCACAGCGTCTTGGCGGTCCCCACCAGGGGCACGGCGAGCAGCAGGCCCGCGATCCCCCATAGCGTCGTGCCCGCTATGACGGCGAGTATGACGATGACGGGATGCAGCCCGAGCTTCGTGCCGAGGATCTTCGGCGAGAGCACCGCGCTCTCGATCTGCTGCACCGCGGTCACGACGACGACGGCCCACACCGCCAGCCAGGGGTCGACGAGCACGCCGATGACCGCGCCGATGATCGCGGCCAGCACGGGGCCCACGATCGGCACGATGTCGCCGACGCCGGCGACGAGCCCGAGCAGGGCCGGGAACGGCAGCCCCGCGATCGCCATCCCGGCCCAGGTCAGCAGCCCCACGAGGAAGGCGATCAGCGCCTGCCCGCGGATGTAGCCCCCCACGACGTCCTCCAGCCGCTCCCCGGCCTGCCGCGCGTCTCCGCGCCACCCCGGCGGCATCGCCGAGAGGATCCCGGGCGCGACGCGCGGCAGGGTGAGCAGCAGGTAGAAGCCGACGACCAGCCCCGCGACCGTGCCGACGAGGACGCCCACGGCCCGCTCCCCGAAGGCGAGGATGCGGGGGGGGATCTCGCGGGAGGCGTCGGCGAGCTGGGCGATCAGGCCCTCGGCGAGGGCGTCGGTGGCACGGAGCGCCCACCGCGGGAGGGCGAGGCCCTCGTAGCGGGACTCCGCCTCGGCGAGCAGCTCCGCTAGGCGGCCGCTGAGGTCCGGAGCGCTAGCGGCGAACTCCTCCGCCTGCGCGGCGAACACCGGCACGAGCAGCGAGACGACGCCTGCGAGCACGGAAGCGAACACGAGGTAGGAGAGGGACACGGCGACCAGGCGCGGGGCGCCTCGGGCGGCCAGCCGCTCCACCAGCGGGCGCAGGAAGACCACGATGACCAGTCCCAGCGCGAGCGGCAGCACGACGGTCCAGAGCCGCTGCGCGAGCCACACGGCTCCCAGCCCGAGGGCGAGCCAACCGATCGCGGTCCAGGTGACCCAGTACGCTCGGCGCCACTGCTCGTTCGACCACGCCCGGCCCTTCCGGCCGCCGTCCGCCATGCCGTCTCCGCTCGTCGGAAGCCGAGTAGTCCTTACCCTTGCCGGGGTATCGGACAATGGGGGTGAGCGGCGGAAGCCGTGACGGTGCCGCATCGGCGGCGGGCGGGGGGAGGACGACGTGCGGGCCGAGGACCGACTCGTATCGCTTCGGGCCGTGCCGCCGTGGGTGCGCTCCCGCACCTGGACGGTCCCGATAGGCGTGCTGCTCGCCCTGGCGGTCGTGCTCGTCGGCTTGGTGGACGCGAGGACGGGCCTCGTGCCCGACCTCACGATCGTGTACCTGGTCCCCGTCCTGTCCGCCACCGTCTGGCGCGGTCTGCGTGGCGGCCTGGCCGTCGCCGTGTTCGCCACCGTCGTCGAGGCGCTCGCAGGCCCAGCGGTGCCGCGGATGGAGCCCGTCGCGTGGGCTGCGGACACGGTGACGCACTTCGCGGTGTTCCTCCTGGCGGTCCTGCTGCTCGACCGCGTGCTGCGGCAGCTGGACCAGCTCGTCGAGAGGGAGGCGGCTCGGCGGCGGGATTTCGAGATCGCGCGGGACGTGCAGCAGTCTCTGCTCTCGGGGAGCGCGGGCCACGTGCCCGGCCTGGACGTGGCCAGCCGGATCACGTACGCGCGCGAGGTCGGAGGCGACTACTACCTGGTGCGCCGGGAAGACGGCCGGCTGGTCTTCGCGGTGGCCGACATCTCCGGGAAGGGCTCGGCGGCCTCGCTGTTCACCGCCGTGCTGCACCAGTCGCTGACCGATTCCGTCTCGGCGGGCCGGGGGCTGAGCGAGACGATGAGTCGCGCCAACGTCACGATGAGCCGCCTGCTCCCGTCGACGATGTTCATCACGGCCTTCTTCGCGACGGTGACGCCCGAGGAGTTGTCGTTCATCGATGCCGGTCACGTCCCCCCGCTGCTCGTGAGGGCCGACGGCCGCAGCGAGCTGCTCGCGAGCGCAGGCGTCCTGCCCCTGGGTATCGAGTCGGACGTCCGCTACGACCCTCGGACGCGCGTGCTCGGGCCGGGCGACGTCGTCCTGGCGGTCACCGACGGTATCACGGACAGGCTCTCGCTCGACGTGGACGAGAGCCTGGACATACTCGCCGAGGTCGTACGGGCCCACATGGACGAGGACGTCGCCGCCATCGCCGACGCGGTCCTCGCCTCGGCGCTCGCGCACCGGCGGGTCGACGACGATGCCGCGTTGGTGTGCGTCAAGGTCACGAGCTCGCGGGCGGGCTGACGCGTCCGGGGGGCGGCGGCGGGCCGAGCCCGAGGGGCGGTACCATACGCGGTGGGTCCCGGACGGAGGGCGGAGACATGGGCGGCGGGTTCGGCGTGCACTCGGAGGCGGGCGTGCTCCGGCGCGTGCTCGTGCACCGGCCCGATCGCAGCCTGCTGCGTCTGACCCCGGCCAACCGCGGCGAGTTCCTCTTCGACGACGTCGTGTGGCTCGAACGCGCGCGGCGCGAGCACGACGCGTTCACAGCCGTGCTCCGCGACGCCGGCGTGGAGGTGCTGTGCGTGCAGGACCTGCTCGCCGAGACGCTGGCCGCCTCCGAGGAGGCCCGTCGGCGGATAGTGGAGAGAGCCGTGTCCTCGTACACCGTGGGCCTCTCCCTGGTCGACGAGTTCCGGGCGTATCTGCTGGCCATGCCGTCCGAGGCGCTCGCGGAGGCCCTCATCGGCGGTCTGCTCATCTCCGAGCTGGAAGGCGTGGACCTCGCGTCGCTGTCGCGCCGCTCTCTCGGGGCCGTGCTCGCCGAGGAGGACACGTTCGTGCTCCCGCCGCTGCCCAACACGCTGTTCACGCGCGACTCGAGCGCATGGGTCTACGGCGGGGTCGTCCTGCCGCCGCTGTTCTGGCATGCGCGGCGCCTCGAGGTGGCCATAGTGTCCATCGTCTACCGCTACCATCCCGTCTTCGCCGGCGGCGGCTTCAGGTTCTGGTATCCCCACGGAGGCGACGACGAGCGCTTCCCCGTGGAGGACGTCACCCCGGGCGCCACGCTGGAGGGCGGCGACGTGATGCCTGTCGGGCGCGGCGCGGTGCTCGTGGGGATGGGGCAGCGCACCACGGGCCGAATGGTCGAGCACACGGCCGACGCGCTGTTCGCCGCCGGAGCCGCCGAGCGCATCGTCGCCTGCAGGATGCGGCAGGACCGCTCGTACATGCACCTCGACACCGTATGCTGCCTCGTGGACCTCGACACGGTCACGATCTACCCGCCCGTCGTCGAGGGCATGAAGGTCTACAGCATGCGCCCCGGCGAGCGCGAGGGCTCCTTCGAGATCACCGAGGAGCGCGGCCTGCTCGAGGCGCTCGCGGACGTCCTGGGCGTTCGCAGGTTGCGCACCGTCCCTACCGGCGGCGACGAGCGCCACGCCGCCCGCGAGCAGTGGTACGACGCGAACAACGTGGTGGCTCTTCGGCCCGGGGTCGTCGTGGCCTACGCGCACAACGAGCAGACCAACGCGGGGTTGCGTGCGGCGGGCGTCGAGGTGATCGAGATCGAAGGCACCGAACTCGGCAAGGGCCGGGGTGGGACGCACTGCATGACCTGCCCTCTGATGCGTGAAGGGCTGTGACCGCAAGTCGCGCCGGGAAGTGCGGGTCCTCCGAACGGCGCGCGACGGGCGGTCCGCCTATGGGGTGCCGCCGGGCTCTGCTCTCGGGCAACCGTCTCCTCCGTCTGCCGGAACGGTGTCCGTCATGACGGCCGGGTCACCCCGACGGGCGTCTCAGGGCATCGGAGACCGACCGCGCAGCTCCTCGGCGAGCTGCTCGAGGAACAGACCGACGTCGGTCACCACCCCCATGGTCTGCCAGGAGCCGCGGTCGGCGAGCTTGGTGACGACCGCCGGGTTGATGTCGACGCATACCGTGTGGACGGAGGCGGGCAGCATGTTGCCCGTCGCGATGGAGTGCAGCATCGTGGAGAGCATGAGGCACGCGCCGGCTTCGCGCGCGTGGCGGCGCATCGCCTCCTGCGCCTCGATGGCGTCGGTGATCACCTCCGGCAGCGGCCCGTCGTCGCGTATCGAGCCGGCGAGCACGAACGGCGTGCCGGTCGCGACGAGCGTGTGCATGAGTCCCTTCGTGAGCACGCCGGCCTCCACGGCCTGCCGGATGCCGCCGTGCCTGCGTATCGTGTTGACGGCCCTCAGGTGGTGCTCGTGCCCTCCGGGTACCGGCAGGCCCTCTTCCAGCAGCACGCCCAGCGACGTCCCGTACAGCGCCCACTCGATGTCGTGGACCGCCACGGCGTTGCCACCGAAGAGCACGCTGACGTAGCCGAGCTCCACCAGGCGGGCGAGGTGCCCGGCGGCGCCGGTGTGCACGACCGCCGGGCCCGCCACGGCGATGACGTCCCGCCCTTCGCCCCGCACGTCGCGCAGCACGCGGGCCACCTCGCGGACGATGTAGGCCTTCGGCTTCTCCGAGGAGACCTCCGACCCCATGAACTCGAACGCCTGGCTCTCGCGCGGTCTCTCGTTGGGCGCCACGCGCAGGCCCTGCCGGCCGACCACGAACAGGTCGCCTGCCCGTACCGCCCCCATCGGCACGCCCTCGGCCATGCCCGCGCCGGTGTCGACGCGTACGCCAAGGTCCATCTCGGGGTACGCGACGCGCACCCACCGGCCGCTGAGGCGTACGAACGTCTCGAGGTTGGTGGTGGAGTAGAAGTCGTCGGGGAAGACGCCGTCGGCAGGCGCCGGCTGAAGCACGGCGTCCCCGGGGTCGAGGGGCACCGCGCCGTGTTCCTGGATGGCGATCAGGATGCCGGCCAGGTGGGTCTCGTCCTTGCCGAAGACCCGCAACTCCGCTACCGAGGTGTCCTCGTTGGTGCGGCCGACGTCGAAGCGCAGCGTCTCGAACTCGCCCTCCAGGTCCATGATGTCGTCCATGATGTGCGAGACGATACCCGAGTCGATCAGGTGCCCCTCGACGCGCACGTCCTCGAACGGACGACCTGCCGGCATCCTTCGCCTCCCGCTCCCCGTCGGTCTCGCGGACCCGATACGGAGCGGATGATACGGCATCCTCCGCCGGGAGTGCCGCCGCTGTCATCCCCAGCCGAGGACGTCCCGGCACGCCATTGGCTGCCGATGCCGTGGAAGCGAGAACACATCCGGCCGTTGGCCGGTGACGTCACCTGGAGTCCTTCCCATGCGTTTCCAGCGGATCGCGGTCGGCGTCGCATCGGCCGCCTTCGCGTTGTCCGTCGGCTACGCCCACACGGGCCTGTCGGCCCGTTCCCCCTCCGCCGACGAGGTTCTTCCAATGCCGGCGGCCGTCCTGCCCGAGGCCGCCGCGGCGTCCTCTCCCGGCCGGGCGGAGGCCGAGCGGCCCTCGGAGGAGCCGGACACCAGGGCGCTCCGGCGGCCCGCCCGGCGCGTGGTGTCGGAGCGGGAGGCGCGTGCGCAACGCCTGCTCGACCGCTACATCGAGCGGTACCCGATACTGGAGGGCGTGACGGTGGAATACGGGCCCACGCCCGGCGGAGCTCAGGCGGTCGCCTTCTACAGACAGGGGCGCATCGTGGTGGACCCGGGCCACGTCGCGAGCATCGAGCGGATCATGGCGCACGAGATCTGGCACGTCATCGACTGGCGCGACAACGGCCGGATCGACTGGGGCGAGAACGTCCCGCCCCGCGCCCGGTAGCGTCTCCGGCTAGGAGGCCTCCTCCGCCGGCGGGGCCGCGCGCCGCTCGCGGGCGTGCTCGACGGCCGCCTTCGCACCCTTCTCCAGGGTGCCGGCGAGCAGGAAGCCGGCGAGCAGGATCGCCGAGGCGACCATCTCGGCGGCATAGAGTCCGGTCGAGACCCCGGCGCGGGCCATCGAGCCCGCCGCCGCTATGACGATGGTCCCGATCGCGATCAGCACGTTGGCCCACATCCTGTACGCGTACTCGGCCTTGCGCGCGAAGCGCACGATCGACAGCACCGCGCCGCCGAGCAACAGCAGCGTGCCGGTGACGTTGAACGGCAGGGACATGATCCTCGGGAAGGAGCCCGAGGTCCCCAGCGCCTTGCCGCCCACCACGATCCCGGCGACGAGCTGGTCCTCGAGCAGGTCGGCGGTGAGGGCGCCGTAGAGGAAGACCGCGAGGCACACCAGCAGGAAACCGAGGTACAGCCGCGGCCACGTCCTGCCCTTCGAGAGCAGGTAGAGCGTCCCCAGACCGAGGAATCCCACCAGCGAGGCGGCCAGCACGATGTAGACGCGATACACGGCGGGGATCCAGTCGCCCGTGAACTCGGAGTACGCCTCCATCGCCGCAGCCACCGCGTACATCAGCAGGCCTACCGCCCACGCCAGCTGGTGGGGCTTCCGTCGGTCGGCCCACTGGAGCACCACCAGTCCGGTGAAGACGAAGCCGAGAAGCGCCGTCGCCGCCGGCCACCACCAGCCGGACCAGAACTCCTGACCGCCCACGCTCGTCGCCTCCTTCGTCCGGTTCCTCGGCCATCGATGCGCCGCGTCCCCGCCGCCGTCCGCCTACGCCTGGTAGTATATCGGGACGGCGGGGCGGGCGTCCGCGGGAAGGGCGCGCCGCGCGTCGAACCGGGGCTGACCGGGCGCGGAGGGGATACGGATGGCGGCGGCGGAGGGTGAGACGGGTCACCGGCGTGAGACCGACCGAAGGCGGCGGGCGCTCCTCGGCTCGCTCGTGCTCCTCGGCTCCGTCGCGGTCGTCGCCTGGTGGGCCCTCTCCCAGTCCGCGCTCGTGCCCGACGTGGCGGGGCTGACCCGTCCGCAGGCCGCCGAACGCCTCCAGGCATCCGGGTTCAACATGGGCGCGACGACCGTGACCGACGCGTCGGAGGGCGAGGATCCGGGGACGGTGATCGCGCAGGAGCCGCCGGCGGGCACCAGGCTCTTCCGCTCGTCCCGCATCGACGTCACCGTGGCGCGCGAGTTCGCCGAGGCGCCCGGGCGGCGGTCCGGATCGGCCGGCGCCCTCCTGTCGAGCGGATATCTCGATGCGCCGAAGGAGGGCCGCGAGGTCGACGACGTGAGGTCGGCTCCGGACTCTCCGCCCGCCGGCTCCGGCCCTCAGGTCCCGCTCGTCCTGCGGATGAGCGCCTCCGAGGCCCGGCGGGTCCTGGCGGCGGGAGGCTACGGCATCTCCGTCGCTCGACGGCCGTCGAGCACCTCCGTGCCCGCCGGACGCATCCTGCGGCAGGACCCTCCGCCGGGCGCGTTCGAGCCGCGGGGCACGGTCGTGGAGGTCTGGGTCTCGACCGGCCCTCCTCGCAGAGGAGGCTCACAGGGGTGAGAGGAAGGCGCGAGCTGCGCGGATCGGCGGCGCTTCGGTCGGCTCGTGCCGAGACGCGCGCGGCGTTCGAGAACCGCGCCCTGTTCTACCGTCACCTCCTGCAGGAGCTCGGCAGCGAGATCGGACGCGAGCGCGCCGCCGAGCTGATGCGGCGCGCGATCCGGCGGCGCGGCGCCGAGATCGGGGAGAAGTACCGCGCGGCAGCGGCCGAGCGCGACCTGGACGCCGTCGCGCGCATCTTCTGCGAGGAGTCACCGTGCGAGGGAGCGTTGTTCGAACCGGGGGTGGAGGAAGGTCCCGCCGAGGGACGGGTCGTGCTCAGGATGACGGCGTGCCCGCTCGTGGACGCATGGCGCGGGTCGGGGCTGCCGCCGGAAGAGGTCGATCTCCTGTGCGATGTCGCCGCAGCGGTGGATCACGGGACGTTCGAGGAGGCCGGGCTCCGGCTCACCTTCCTCGACCGCAGGGGGAGGCGCGGCTCCTCCCGGTGCCTGCTGGAGCTGCGGCTCCCCGGCCGGGAGGGCGGTGAAGCGTGACCACGGTCACAACGGCCGCCCGTCGCGGATCCGCCGCTCGACAGCATCGCCGTGGCCCGGGTATGATGCGCGACGGGCCGAAGAACGGCCCATCGGTTCGCGGCGTGATGCTCCGCGTACGCAAGCGGCAGAGGTCACGCCTTTGTTTTGCCCTGATGGGCGGAAGGATGAGTGGAATGGCAGAGGGTACGGTCAAGTGGTTCAATCCGGACAAGGGCTACGGGTTCATCTCGCGTGAGGACGGGGACGACCTGTTCGTCCACTTCAGTGAGATCCAGGGCGAGGGCTTCAAGACCCTCGACGAGGGTCAGTCGGTGTCGTTCGACATCACCACGGGCCAGAACGGCAAGCTGCAGGCGAGTAACGTCCACAAGCTCTAGCGTCCTCCCGCGGGCCCGTCCCGCGTACGTCGTTCACGAGAGCCGGCCTCCTTGCGGGGGGCCGGCTCTCGCCTTCCCGAGGACGTCCGAACGAGCAGGGAGAGTCGCCGGTCCTGCGCGGAGTCGTCTCGACACGGACATTGAAGTCCGCCCAAGAGGTTGCCGATAGCCACACTGGGGCAGACGTGAGATTCTTCACGAGGAGGGACGGACCAGGTCGGAGGGAAGGAGCCGCCCTCGCGCGACCGGCAGGGGGCCGCCATGAGCAAGCTCTACGAGTACAGCACACGGATCCAGCGGCATATCGAGCAGAACGGGCTGGACGTATTCCGCACGAGGGGGGAACTGGCGCTCAAGGCCGGCTTCCTCGTCACCTTGATCGAGCCCGACGACCCCGACGAGCCCGAGAAGGTCCAGGCGCTGCGCAAGGCGGCGCTGGACGTCCTCGGCCTGCAGCTGGACTGATGGAGACGCGGCCGCCATCGCCGCCCCGACAGAGGCCTGCGAGCCGCAAGAAGGCGGGTTACGCCCTCTTCGCGCTCTCCGGGGTACTGGCGCTCGGTTTCGCCATGGTGTGGAACCCGCCCACCGCCAAGGTCCACTCCTTCAGCGCGGTCAGCGACTACGACCCCGTCAAGGAGAGCGGCTGCACGAACTCGGGGCAGGGGTGTCACGGCGAGGATCGCGACTACGCCGACTTCAACGCGTACCACCCCGACGCGAAGTGCACGAGATGCCACGACTACCAGGGAGTCGGCTGCATCCCGTGCCATTCGCCGAAAGCCAGCGAGTGCGTCGAGTGCCACGACGGCAGCAGGGAAGGCGTCTCGGACTGCGTCCGCCTGAGCGACCCGTACCCGCGCGGCCACTATGGCGAGACCACGCACACGGCGACGGGAACGGACTTCGACCAAGAGGTCCGCACCGCCGCCGAGGGCGAAGCGGCCGCCACCTGCGGGCAGTGTCACTCCCGCGACCTGCTCGAGGCTCACACCGGAGTCCCCGTGGTGCCCGGAAGCGAGTACGGCCCGGACGTCGGGTGCGGCGAGTGCCACAACGACGTCCGCTCCCGGGGACTGGCCGAGGTGCTCTCGGACTGGAAGGGCAGGCGCTGCGAGGACTGCCATGCCATCGGCACGTCCTCTCCGATGCACGGGGCCGAGGTCGCAGGTTCGGTGGAGGCGACAGGCTCGGAGGGCTGCGCCGCCAGCGGGCCGGGCTGCCACGACTCGGAGGATCTGCACGCAGCTCACCCCGACGCGCCGGAGAGCTGCTCGGGGTCGGCGGCCGACGGGGAGCCGGGCTGCCACGACTTCGAGGTGGAGTCGCACCAGCCGACGGCGCGGTCGTGCGGGTCCGCCGACGCAGGCGCTTGCCACGGCAGCCGCGAGCCGGGCACCTTCAGTCACGAGCACGACCGCGAGGTCCACTCGCCCGAGACGGACGGTCCCTCGGCGGACGCTTCGTCCTTCGGGATACCGTGCGGAAGGTGCCACGTGATGGCGCCCGACGGTCGCAGCCTCGTGGACGAGCACGCGCGGCCCACGTCGGCCAAGAGCACGGCACCCGACGACGTCTGCCGCAACTGTCACAACCACCCGGCCTCGCTGGAGGCGGTCGCCGACGACTGGGAGCTGCGCGACTCGCAGCGGTCCTGCGAGGCTTGTCACGGGCGAGAAGGGCTCGACGCGGCGCACACCGGCGACATGGCGGCGTTGCACGCCGCTGAGCGCAGCGATGGCTGCGCCGACACGGGCCCGGGCTGCCATCCGACCGGCGCGCTGAACGACATCGGTTCGCCTAGGGTGGACGGAGGGCTGCACGAGGGGTGCCTGCGCTGCCACGACCGCACATCGTCGGGGGGCAACCGGTCCTACGACCCCGGCGCGAAGTCGTGCGGGCAGGGACGTGACTGTCACGACGCGGCCGGGGCGTACGATCCGAAGCGATCCGTGCACGACGGGGCCGGCGGGCGCGCCGACGGTTCGGACGACTCCCACCACCGGGCGGGCAGGCGGCAGCGGGACGCGCGGTACCGGGACCCGGAGACGGGCGTCTCCACGGCATGCGGAGCCTGCCACTCGATGCGGCTCGGCGTCGAGCACGCCCGCCCCAACACCGGCTTCCCCGCTGGCGGCACGTGCCGGTGGTGCCACAACCGCAACCTCGCCTCGGCCAGCGTCGTCAAGGGGGACTGGTCGGCACGCTCCACTTCGCGTGCCTGCGCGGCCTGCCATGACGGAACCGCCGCGGCGGCGCCCCATGGCCGAGTCGACTCGGTGCATGGGGGCATCGAACTGCGGCTCGACGGTACTCCGGAGAAGGGGGCATGCGTGCGGTCGGGCTGCCACGACACCGCCGCCCTCAGGCGGGTACACGAGCGCTTCGGCTGCACGGTCCGCGGCTGCCATGCGTCCTCGGGCGACATCCGAGGACGGGGAGTCACCGGATGCGGCGGGATGGACGCGGCCACGAGTTGCCATTCCGGGTACTCCGCCCTCACGGGCCACAAGGACGTCGACGCCATCCATGCCGCCGTCGAGCGCGCGCCCGACGGCGTCGTCGAGAAGGGTGCGTGCGCGGTCTCCGGCTGCCACCCGTACACCGACGTGAGGGAGCTGCACGCCGAGAAGGGATGCGTGATAGCGGGCTGCCACGACGCCGGCGCCACCCGCCTGATGAGCTGCGGCGGCAGCGACGGTGCCGAGGGGTGTCACGCCGGGTACTGGGCGCGCAACCACTTCGTGGACCACTCCGCCGACCGGACGGGCGTCGTCGATGGAGTGACCTACGGGCCCGGCGGCAACGAGGGCTGCTTCGGCTGTCACCAGACGAGTCTCATCTACGAGCACATGCGCCAGCTCGCCGGCGGCACGCTCGAGGGCGGCGGGGTCAACCACTGCCGTGTCTGCCACTACAACGCCGACGACCCCGGCACGGGTCGCTACGCCGGGCTGCCGGCCGTCCGCGCGGCCATCGCGGGCAGCGACGCACGCTGCGTCGCCTGTCACGCCAGCGGTACGGCGGTGGACGGTCCCGGCGCGGTGGCCTCGCCGCACAAGCAGGTCTCCTCGGTCGATCCGCTGCCGTCCGGCAAGGTGTGGGCCGACCCGCTCTCGGAGTGGAGGGCGGCCCTCTCGGGTCCGACCGGCGGCGGACACAACGTGCTGCCCGGCGCGCTCGCGGGGGTGCCGGACACCAAGAGCTTCCCGCTCAGCGAATTCGTGGTGAACGGCTCGGCGTACGTGTGGGCGCTCCCGCCCAACAGCGGCTCGACGACCTGGCTGAGGCCGGAACCCTTCGCGCCGGACGCCGTCTCCAGTCCCGAGTCGATCCGCGGTATCACGATCCGCTGCGACGACTGCCACCTCATGCCCGAGGAGGCGCGCGGCCCGCAGGGCGCGACCGTGCGCGTCTACATCGATCCCGAGTACAGCCAGACCGAGTACGCGAACCCGACGACGGAAGCTCACCAGTTCTACGCTACCGGAACGGAGCGCGTTGTCTGCTTCAAGTGCCACCCGATCCAGGCCGGCGACGGGCTGGTGCCTGGCGGTCACTCGCTGCACGGGCGCCACGCCACCTACAGAGGGCATCCCTACGACGCTCCCGACCCGCGGCACTGGGGCGCCAAATGCATCGACTGCCACGTGCGCATCCCGCACGCGTGGAAGCGGCCGCGCCTGCTCGCGCGCACCGTCGAGACGACCGACGGCGTCGAGCCCGACGAGTACCCCTACGTGCGCGAGGGTCACGACGGGCTCGTAGGCATCGTCCTGCGCAGCTTCAACTCGCACGCGGACCTGCGGTCCGGCTCGTGCGCCACGGGCGGGTGCTACGAGAACCACACCCCGGCGCGGCATCCCGAGCCGCAGGACATTCCGGATGCGGAGTACTGGCCGTAGGGACCGGAAGGGGAGTGCCGGGAGGGGCGATGATGCAGGAGAAGGCGGCCGGCGCGGTTCGGCCGGGAGGAGGTCAGCGATGAAGAACGTATCGATACGGACGAAGATACTCGCAACCCTCGTGCTGGTGAACGTGCTCGGCGCCATCGCCGTCGCGGTGCACCTGCACAACTCGTACTCGGCCGGACTGGACGTCGCAGCCGAGAAGGCGATGCGGCAAGGCTCCGGCGCATGGGACCAGTTCTCCGAGGGGGTCGACCCCACCGACGCGGCGGCGGTCGCGTTGACCCTGAGGAAGATGAGCGCGGTCACGGGGACCCAGTACGGCCTGCTCCTGGACAAGAGCGCCACCGACGCCGAGGCGTACGCCGCGAGCCGCGAGAAGGCCGGACTGGCGGACAACTGGGAGGAGGGCGAAGCCTACGCGCTCATCGCCGCGACGGACGAGAGAGCCGCCGACAGGATGCAGTTCCAGGTGCCCCCCGAGACGGTTCCCGAGATCGGGAGGATCGTCGGGATCGAGAACGGCGCGTGCACCAAGACATGTCACGACAACGTCCACGAGGAGGGGGCGTACTGGGCCGTCTCCTGGAGCGACGACGGCAGGAGCCGCTCGCACGCGGTCTTCCCCATCGCGGAGGAGTCGGGCAAGCCGGTCGGGGTCGTCTACATGGTGGAGGACATCTCAGAGCAGGCGGACCGCGCAGAGGGCACTCTGATCCGGACGATGCTCGTCATCGGCGTCACGCTCCTCGTCGCCACGCTGGTGTTGGGCGCGCTCATCGACGTGCTCATGTTCAAGAGGCTCAACAGCATGGTCGCCTCCGTCCACGAGCTGTCGCTGCGCATGGCCGGCGGCGACTTCGACGCCCACTTCGAGCCCGACGGGACGAACGACGAGATCGGCAAGTTCGAGCAGTTCTTCTCGAACCTGATCGAGGTCATGTCCGGGACGCTGAAGTCGCTGAGCCAGAAGAAGGCCGGCTAGGCGACAGCCCGTCCTTCGTCTCTCGCGGAACCGGGGCCCGCCCGCGTGCCGCCGCGGCCGGGCCCCGTCCGCTTCGTCGGCGGCGCGGTACACTACGCCCGTGATCGTCGACGTGCACACCCACGCGTTCCCTGACGCCGTCGCCGGCCCGGCCATGGCCCGTCTGGCCGCCGAGGGCGGCATCCCCGCCTACGCGGACGGCACCGTGGCAGGACTCGTGAGGGAGATGGACCGCGCCGGCATCGACGTCGCGGTCCTGCAACCCGTCGCCACGAACCCGGCGAGCGTGGCGAGGGTCAACGACTGGGCGGCGTCGACGGCCTCGGAGCGCATCGTGCCGTTCGGCGCCATGCATCCCGATCTGGCCGACGCGCCCGCCGAGATCGAGCGGATGGCTGCTCTGGGGATGCGCGGCTTCAAGCTCCACCCCGAGTACCAGGCGTTCGGACCGGCCGAGCCGCGCCTGGAGCCCGTCCTGCGGGCCGCGGCCGAGCACGGCATGACCGTGCTGTTCCATGCGGGGGCGGACCACGCTTTCGATACCGTGAGGGGCGCGCCGGAGGCCTTCGCGGCCATGCTCGACGCCCACCCCGGTCTCGTAGCGGTCCTCGCGCATATGGGCGGCTTCCGGGAGTGGGAGGGCGTCAGCCGGCACCTTGTGGGACGCGACGTGTACTTCGACACCGCGTTCACCCTCGGACATCTGCCCGACGAGGAGTTCGTGCGGATCGTGCGGGCCCACGGCGTGGGCCGCGTGCTGTTCGGGACGGACGGGCCGTGGACGCGGATGGCCGAGGAGCTCCGCCGGCTGCGCTCGCTTCCGCTGTCCGCCGAGGAACTCGACGCGATCCTGGGAGGCAACGCCGCCGGGCTGCTCGGTCTGTCCCCTCGCGGTGACTAGAAGCGCGGGCCGCCTCTGCGCTCCTGCGGCATGGCCTCGTTGACCCGCAGCGAGCGCCCGTCGACCTCGGCGCCGTCGAGGGCTCGGATGGCCTCGTTCGCCTGGTTGTCGTCGGGCATCTCCACGAACCCGAACCCCTTGCTGCGTCCGGTGTCGCGGTCCACGATGACCTTCGCGTCGGTCACGTCCCCGTGCTGGCCGAAGACCTCCGCCAGCCGTTCGTCGGTGGTCGAATACGCTAGGTTGCCCACGTACAGTCTCATGCGCGCCTGCCGCCCTCCGCATTGCTCGACGGACATACAACGCGGTTGATACCCAAAGGGGCGGACGGTCATTGACGCCCGCCCGCTCGCGTGGGCGCCTGCTACGCGGTGCGCCGCGCGTTGGCCTCGATCGCGTCGCGGAACCATCGCGCCAAGCCCTCGCGGTGCTCGTCGTAGTGCGCCGTGAACCGCGCGTCCTCGACGTACATCTCGCCGAGGCAGGCGTGCATCTCGCGGGAGCACGGGTAGAACCACCTGTCGACGTGCAGCCGTGCCTCGTCGGCGACGTCCATCGCGCGGGGGTCCTCCGGCGACACGCCGGCGTCGAAGAGCTCGAGCATGCGGACCATCTGCGCCTCGCCCTCGTCCTTGATGCGCTCCCAGTCTGCCCTCGTGTAGTGCTTCGTGCGGCGCGCCGACTCCTTGTACGCCTCGGTGTCGCCCCAGCGCTCCTCGGCTTCGGCCTCGTACTGCTCGGGGTCGGACTCCCCGAAGACCTCGAACATCTCCTCGTCGCTCATCGGTGTCGCTCCTTCCATGGCCGCCAGTGCCCCGTCGATCGCGGCGAGCATCGCCTCCGCTCGCTCGGCCTTCTCCGCGAGCAGCTCGCGCTGGACCAGCAGCGCCTCGCGCCGGTCGAAGCCCGGATCGGTCATGATCCCTCGGATCTCCTCCAGAGCGAAGCCCAGCTCCTTGAAGAAGAGGGCCTGCTGCAGGCGCCGGAGGTCGGCGCTTCCGTACAGCCGGTAGCCGGCCTCCGTGCGCCCGGAGGGGCACAGGAGCCCTACGGCGTCGTAGTGGTGCAGGGTGCGGACGCTCACCTTGGCCAGCCTCGCCAGCTCGCCCACCGTGTACGTCCTCTGTCCCGCTCGCGGTGCCACCGCCTCCGCCTCCGTTCCGTCCGCACGGGGTGACCATAGACCCTGACGCTACGTCAGGGTCAACCCGTCGAGGATGAAGGTCACCGGCCGACCGGAGCGGTGGCCTCGGTGCCGGAGAAGTGGCGCACCGTCTCGAGGAGCTTCCGGTCCCCGGCGGAGAGCCGCTTCCCGCCGTCCTGACCGCTCGCGGGCAACCGGGACTGGGGCACCTCGGAGTCCGCCGCCTCTCGCATGGCCGTACCGAGGCGCAACATCTCCCCGCCGCCCATGTCGGTCTCCACGGAGCGCGAAGCCGACAGGAGCAGCGACAGGCCCTGAGGGGAGAGCAGCCGCTCCCTCGCCTGGGTCAGGGCGGCGGCCGCGACGAGCGCGCCGGAGCGGGGGTCGGCCCCGCCCCGCGCGTACTCCAAGACGGCCTCGCCGTCGAGCCTCAAGGTCTCGTCGCCGTCGGCGGGTGGTGACTCCGCGGTCCCGTCGGAGTCCGCCATCCGGGCGGCGTCCCCGCCGAGGAGGGCCGGCTCGACCCGCACGCCTCCCATGGTGTCCACGGCGTCGGCCAGCCCCTCGGTCCGGAACGAGACGTAGTGGTGGACGGGCAACCCGGTCAGGCGCTTGACCGCGCGGATGACCCCGGCCGTCCCGGCCGAGGCGTAGGAGTCGCTCACGCTCGCCTCGCCTGGCTCGCCCGCGACCTTCGTCGCAGACGGGACCCACAGCACGGAGACGGCCGCGGAAGCCGGGTCCAGGCGGGCGAGCAGCAGCGTTCTCACGAGCGCCTTCCCGTCCTCACGGTCGGTGCCCATCACGACCACGTATGTCGGGGGGCTGACCGCCGGCCCGCCCGATCGCGGAGCGGGTGGGGGCGGCGGGGTGAGTTCGCGCGACACGGCGTCCGCCGTGCGCGGAGACGGCCGGACGTTCGAGGAGAGCTGCGACAGCAGAGCCATCGCGGCTCCCAGGACCAGCGCGAGGGCTGCGAGCGCGAGGCGCACCTCGGGGCGGGCGAGCAGGCGTGTGTCCGGCTGGTCGGGCATCGGCCTTCGGGCAAGCACCTCGCGTGCCGCCTCCGTCGGTGAGCGGGCTCCTCGGGTAAGCTGATGGTCACACAGGAGGGACGAGGCGCGGGACCGGGAGGTCGATGGCAGGCACCGGAGCGATCGGACCATGAAGGAGATCCGAGGGGGCCTGGCCCATCTCGTCCGCCCCGGGGCGCCCGCGGTCTTCGTGACCGGCGGTCCGCCCGCCCGGCCCTTCCCCGGTCCCGGACCGGTCACCTTCTCGAACCCCGCCTTCGCGCTCCACCACGCGCGCTCGTGGGGCTCGCCCTTCGTGCTCGGGTGGATGCCGCCGCTGCACACGCTGGCCCACCCGGGCGACGACGCCCCCCGCTCCGTGATCGAGCGCTGGCTCGAGGGCCTCGCGGAGCTGTCGGCCGGCGGCGTGCCACCGGCGGTGCAGGTGTGGGGCCCGCTGACGCTGGCCGCCGAGCGCGAGGGCACTGCGGAGGTGCTCCGGCTGGCGATCGAGGACGCGCACGCCGCGGAGCAGGCGATCGCCGCGGGCCTGAGAGCGGTCATGGACGTGCTGCCGCGGGCCCTGGCCCGGGCACGGGTCGCGACGCCCCCGGTGCTCGCGTGGGTCGCGGAGCCCATGGTCGCGCTCCTGGACCCCGAGAGGCTGCAGCGCCTGTGGCTGCCGGTTCTGAGGCGGGTGACCGCGACGGCTTCCTCCGCAGGTGCCGAGGTGGTCGTCCATGCCAGCGGACGGGCCCTGCACGCGGTACCCGTCGCAGCGCTCGCGGGGGTCGGCGGCATCTCTGTCGGCTCGGGCACCCCCTTGGCCGCGGCCGGGGACGCGCTCCCCGCAGGGGCCGTCGTCTTCGGGAACCTCGATTCGATGCGGCTGCTCGACTGGGACGAGGCGCGGCTGCGGGAGGCCGGAGCGGCGATGGCACGGGAGATGCCGGGGAGGCGCTGGGTGGGCACCCCGGGTTCGGCGGTCAGCGCGGACACCCCGGTAGGCGCTCTGGAGGCGTTCCGCTCGGGCGTCCTCGGCGCGGGG
>JACUUM010000011.1 GCA_014859305.1 Coriobacteriia bacterium | reverse complement strand
CGCGCAGCGCCCCTCGAGCGGCTACCGGATGCCCACCCTGCCGACGACGTCCAGCACCGACTGCTCCTTGTCCTTGACCTCCAGCACGACGTCGAGCTCCAGCCCCGCCAGGTCGTCGTGGAGGCGGGCGAACGCCTCGACGTCCACGTGCTCGGAATGGGCTCCGGGCGGTTTCCCCGCCTGCTGGTCGGAGTAGTGGATCTTCTGGCGCTCCTCGGCGGGCCAGGTGGAGGAGAAGGCCTCCACGACCTCGCGCACCGTCTTGTCGGGCATCGAGGGGTTGACCGCGTGGTGGAAGACGTCGAAGACTGCGGGCGCGCCCACGCGTGCGCAGAGGCGCAGCACGTCGGAGGCGGTGCAGACGGTCTCGTCGTTCTCGAACGCGAGTCTGCGGCGCACGCGTCCGGGGAGGGCCCCGTAGCGCTGCTCGAGGCGGGAGAGCGCGCACGTCTTGTCGCCGTAGGCGCCGCCGCAGTGCAGCACGATCCTCCAGTCCGGCTCCCCGCCGAGGAGCTCGAGCACGGTGGTGTGGTAGCTGAGGTCCTCCAGCGAGGCCTGCAGCGCGTTCTCGGACAACGCGTTGAGCACCGTGTACCGCCCCGGGTGCATCGAGAGCCGCATGCCGCGCTCGCGGGCGAAGGCCCCCACCGAGGCGAGCCGCTCGGCGAGTGCCCGCTGCCACCGGTGCCTGTTCACCGGGTGCGACCCGAACGGGATGAGACCGCTGCCCACGCGGAAGACCTCGATGCCGTGGTCGGCGTTCCAGCGCACGATCGCTTCGAGCGCGTCGACGTTCGACGCCGCCGTCTCCAGCATCCGCTCCTCCGTGTAGCGGGAGAGGCGGAACGTGCGGTTGGCGGAGGGCAGGCGGGTGTTGACCGCCGCATAGCCCAGCCTGATCACCGACGTCACCCCCGTTCCGCTCCTCGGGCGCCCCATGCCGCCCCCGGCGGCGACCATCAACGGTACCATGCCCCGCCGACGAGCGGATCGCGCTCCCGTCCGGCCGCCGACGGACGCGGGCGGCGGCGGATGCCGCCGGGGCGGGCGGTCTCGAGCGCACGGGGTACCTACCTCGGAAGGAGAGGATGCCGGATGGCCATCGAGATCTGGGTACGCAGTACCGAGGCGCTGAAGCGGCGAGGCTGGGGGTTCGTCGCCCGGGGCCTCGTGTTCGCCGCGTTCGGTGTCGCGGTCCTCGTCTGGCCCGCGCTCACCGGGACCGTGCTGGTGACGCTGATCGGCGCGGTCATCCTCTTGGCCGGTCTCGTGCTCCTCTACGGGGCGTTCCGGCTTCGCGACCTCGTCGGCGGGACATGGCTCGCTGCGGCACTGCCCGCGTCGACCGTCGCGGTCTTCGGGCTGGTCGTGCTCGCCTTCCCGCACGCGGTCAGCTCGGTGCTGCTCGTGATCCTGGCGGCCTTCGCGGTCCTGGCGGGCATCGCCGACATCGCGTCCTCCCTTGCGCTGGCGACGGTCGTCGGCTGGTGGTGGCTGAGGCTGCTGCGCGGGCTGCTCTTGACCGGGGCGGGCGTCTGGCTGATCTTCGCGGACGTGTCCGGGCTGGTGGCCATAGGCGTCCTCGTCGGCGTCTGGGCGCTGATGCTCGGCGGTCTGACGGTGGCGTTCGGGTTGCTCGCACTGCGCTCGTAGGACCGTCCGCCCTGCGGATGGACCACCCGGGCGGCATCTGTCCTGATACTCATTCAGTCGCCGCTGCCGCACACCGATAAGCGGGGTGACGGCTTCCGACGGAAGGGTGCGTGCGACGCCGGTGTTCCCTGCTGCATGCCCGTTCCTGCAACCGCAACTGGAAGCGCTCGAAGGATTTAGCCGCGCCACGTCCTGCGAAGGCCTTCGGTGCCCCTGGTTCGACGATCGCTGCCGGTTCGCGGAGCGCCTCATCGCCCTGATGCGGCGGCAGACCGGCGAGACGGGCGGAGCGGAGCCGCGCGACTAGGTGCCCCGCCCGACGCCTGCGGACGAGACCGCGGCAGGCCGGCGTCGAGGGCGGGTACGTACCCCCGTGAGCGAGCCGGATGGACGGGGGTGGGACCGATGACCCGGGAGTCGCAGGGTTTCGACACCCGGTACAACGAGACGGACATGTCGGTGGTCTACGAGTACGGGCCCTGGAGCGATTGGAGCGAGATGATCGGGTGGCTTCTGGCCGAGGGGGAGTCCGACCCGCGCTTCGGGCCCGGGAAGGTCACGCACATCGTCGCGGACCTGCAGCAGCTCGAGAAGGACCGGGTGCCCTTCACCGGCGACCCCGACGAGGCGTACCGGATGGCGCTCTCGCACCGCAGGCCTCTGTAGCACCGCCGGCGGAGGCCGTGCCGCGCACGCTGACTCCCGTGACCCGGTCGCCGCCTTGGATCGATACGACCCGGGCGCCCGGCCTCCGACGGCGCCGGCGACGATGGCCGTGACGGGTCCGCGGCCGAATCGTCCGGGATCTAGGCGAGACTGCGACGCCGCCTGCGCGAGCCCTCGCTCCCACCGAGGATCCCCAGATCGACCAGCACGCCGAGGACGACGGCGACCAGACCCAGACCGCGGACCCCGCCGTACGTGTTGATCGACCATGCCGCCGCCAGCGTGGTGAGCGGCAGGAAGAAGAACCCGAGCAGCGGCCACACCCAGGTGTCGAACGCTCTCGAGAGGTAGTCCGTGGCCAGCCACAGGATCACGAGCACGAGCCGCGGTGTGACGAGCGCGAGCAACGCAAGGATGCAACCGCACATGTCCGCCCCCTCCTCCAACGCCTGTCAGGCACACCGACGCCGTGGCTTATCCCCGATTCCTCGTGCCGCGGGACGCGGGAGGGCGCCGGCCGGAGGAGCTCGGGTTCAGCCCAGGGCCGAGGCCAACTCGAGCGTCTGGCGAAGACATCCTTCGCACTCCCCCGCGCGCCCCGCGTCGCGGAGCAGCCGAAGGTGTCTGCCGAAGGCGCGCCAGTACGCCCGCGAGAACCCCTCCTCGGCGAGCAGGACATCCACCAGCAAGGCGCTCAACCGCGCCGCGCCCGGCGCGTCCTCGGGGGCGAGCCTCAGGACGAGCTCCTCGAGCGTCCCCGCGAGCACGTCGCCGCAGCGCGTCAGGTACCTGACGAGACCGGCGAGCCGCCGGTGGTGTTCGCGGAAGTGCTCGCGTCCGGCTATCTCGCGAGCGGCGGCCTCCGCGGCCTCGGCGAAGGGGTCGGCCAGGGTTCTGAGTGCTTCCATCGCTCCTCCTCACGTCCGTCGGGTGCCATCTTGACGGGCCGCTCTGACATCGGGGGCCGTCGCCGACGGAGACAGGGATGCGCGGGGGCTCGGGCCTGGGCCGCACCGGGGGTGCTGCGGCACGGGCGCTTGACGCCCCCCCCTCGAGGAGCGGTTTCATGTGTGTCGGTGCCGGTCGTCGTGCGATGACAAGCATCGTGGGGGGAAGGCAGCACCTGCTCCGCCTCGTCCACATCCGCTCCGTCGCCTGCGTCGCGGTGCTCCTCGCGGCTTGCTTCGTGCTGCCCGCTTCCGTCTCCGCCTACCAGGAGCCGAACACCCTGTCGGGTACCGGCTGCAGCTACTGCCATCCCACTCGGTGGGTCGACCCGCCCGGCTACTTCGAGGTCGAGCGCCGACCGGTCGCCGGCGGCGACTGCGACGCATGCCATGTGCCGTACGCGCGCGACGTGTGGACCGGCCCGCACGGCGCGTACACGACCACGTCGAGGAAGTGTGCCGCATGCCATTCGGTGCACGCGGCGGAGGAGGACGGCATCAAGCTGTTGCCCGGAGCGACGATACAGGCGAGCTGTCTCTCCTGCCACGACGGCACGGCGGGCAACGGCGTCTACGGTACGATCGAGGCTCGCGGGGGTGCTCCCGGAGCCCGGCACCGTTGCGAGGTGACCGACGTCGTCCCCGGCGGGGATGCCTCAGGCGGCGGCTCGGCCGTCCGGATGTTCCGAGGAGACGGCAACCTGACGTGCACGGATTGCCACAGCCCCCACGGCACCGACCTCGTCGCGCCGTTCAAGGGCGACCGCAGGCGCGTTCGAGGAGACAACCCGGCGCCCGTCACCTCGCGCCTCCTCAAGAAGAGCCCTACCGGGGCCGCCTCACCCGTGCCGCAGTACGGTTCGGACTGGTGCCTCGTCTGTCACGCGGGGCGCTCGTCGGGAGGAGCCGTGCACAACCACCCCGTCGACAGCCTCGCGTCGCGCGTGGACCCGTTCGACTACTCCAACGTGGCGATACTCGACTCGGAAGGCCTCACCGGCGGCACGGTCCTGGGCCCGCTGGGCGGAGTCCCCTTCCCCGGCTCGGGCCATCGGCTTCCCGAGGCGGCGAACTCCGGTAACCGCGGGTACCTGATGCCGTACCCGCGCTCACCCGAACAGGCGGACCACTACCCGATCTGCCAGCAGTGCCACGAGGACTCGCGCCAAGTCGGGACGCTGTCCGCGGACGGCTCGACGGCGGAGGCGGCGGGCGCGTCCATCGCGGCCGCGGACGGGGGTCGTCTGGGACGGCGGCAGCGGCTCCTGGGTGCCCAGCTCCGACAACCCCCGCTTCCAGAACTTCCCGCACGAGACGGAGAACGCCCGGATGACGGTCGAGACGGCCGACGACCTCTGCACGAACTGCCATCCGGCGGCCCGTCTGCCGTAGCTCCCCCGCACTCCCTCCACGGCCGCCACCCCGCTTCTCCGCGCGGACGTCCCCGCTTTCCGGGTACAGAGCTTCCGGGCGGACGCGAGGTTCGCGGGGCGGGGGGGCGGCTTGCAGGACCTCTGGTACAAGACCGCGGTCATCTACTGCGTGGACGTGGAGAAGTACGCCGACTCCGACGGCGACGGGGTCGGCGACCTGCGCGGGCTGACGGAGAAGCTCGACCACATCGCCGGGCTCGGGGCGACGTGCCTCTGGCTGCTGCCGTTCTTCGTCTCCCCGAGGAAGGACAACGGCTACGACGTGGTCGACTACTACTGCGTCGACCCGCGCCTCGGGACGCTGCGGGACTTCTCCGTGCTCGTGAAGGAGGCCGGGGAGCGCGGGATGCGCGTCATGATCGACCTCGTGATGGCGCACACCTCCGACGAGCACCCCTGGTTCCTCGCCGCGCGCCGGGACCGCCGGTCCCGCTACCGCGGCTACTACCTCTGGGCGGACAGCCCGCCTGCCGTCCCCCTCGGCGCCACGACGGCGTTCCCGGGCGAGGACGACCGCCTCTGGACCTATGACGAGGTCGCCGGCGCCTACTATTACCATCGCTTCTACCGCTTCCAGCCGCAGCTCGACTTCCGCAACCCGGAGGTCCGTCGCGAGGCGGAGGCGGTGATGGACTTCTGGCTGGCGATGGGCGTCTCCGGCTTCCGCATGGACGCGCTGCCCGTCCTGGTCGGCCCGGACCCCGCGCTGCCGGGCCATCGCGACACCCACGGGTGGCTGCGGCGCATCCGCGAGCGGGTGTCCCAGCAGCGCCCGGACACCGCGCTGCTGGGCGAGGTCGACCTGGACACGGAGCAGCTGGTGGAGTACTTCGGGGACGGCGACGAGATGAACATGCTCTTCGGCTTCTTCCTGAACGGCCACATCTGGCTCGCCGTGGCTGGCGAGGACAAGGAGCCGCTGCTCAAGGCCTTGGGGCAGCTTCCCGCCGGGCCGCCCGGCTGCCAATGGGTCAACTTCCTGCGCAACCTCGACGAGCTCAACCTCAGCTGGCTCTCTCCCGACGACAGGGCGCTGGTGTACGGACGGTTCGCGCCGGACGAGGGCATGCGCGCCTACGGCCGCGGTATCCGCCGACGGCTCTCCCCGATGCTCGGCGACCCCCGCCTGGTCGAGCTCGCCTGGGCGCTCACGTTCTCGCTGCCGGGAGCGCCGCTGATCGTCTACGGGGACGAGATCGGTCTCGGCGACGACCTCGGCGCGGACGGTCGCGCCGCGGTGCGCGTCCCCATGCAGTGGAGCTCGGCCCGCAACGGCGGCTTCTCCACAGCGCGCCCGGGGCACCTCGTCCGGCCCGTGGTCTCCAAGGGCGCGTTCTCGTACCGCCGCGTGAACGTCGAGAGGCAGTCGGGCGATCCCTCCTCCCGGCTGTCCTTCATGCGCCGGTTGATCGCCGCATGGAGGGCGTGCCCGGAGTTCGCCCTCGGCCGGTGGCACCCGTTCGACACGGGGGCGCGCGAGGTGATGGCGCACCACTGCGTGTGGAAGGACGGGCACGTGGTGGCCGTCCACAACCTCTCCCACAGGCCGAGCGGGATCCGCTTCGATGTCCGCGACCACCGGAGCCGGCTGCTCCAGCCCGTCTTCGGAGAGGCGGAGGAGAGGGAGGTCTCCGAGGGGGTGTGGGACGTGGCGCTGGGTCCGTACGGGTACAGGTGGTACCGGGTGACGTACGCGGCGACAGGGGAGGTGCCCGACTCATGGTGAGGGAGCACCTCTGGTGGCAGCACGGGGTCGTCTACGAGATCTACCCCCGGTCGTTCCAGGACAGCGACGGGGACGGGGTGGGAGACATCCCCGGCATCCTCTCTCGCCTCGACTATCTGAGCCGCCTCGGCGTCGACGCGCTTTGGCTCTGCCCGGTCTACCCCTCGCCGATGGCCGACTTCGGCTACGACATCAGCGACCACACCGGCGTGGACCCGCTCTTCGGAACGATGGGCGACCTCGAGACCCTCGTGTCCGAGGCGCACGCACGGGACCTCAAGGTGCTGATGGACCTCGTCCCCAACCACACCTCCGACCGGCATCCGTGGTTCCTCGAGTCGCGCTCGGGGCGCGACTCGGGCAAGCGCGACTGGTACGTCTGGCGCGACCCCGCCCCGGACGGAGGGCCGCCGAACAACTGGCTGGCGCACTTCGGCGGGCGTGCCTGGGAGTTCGACGGCGCGACCGGGCAGTACTACCTGCACTCGTTCCTCGTCCAGCAGCCCGACTTGAACTGGCGCAACGCCGAGGTCCGCGCGGCGATGTACGACGTGATGCGCTCCTGGCTCGACCGCGGCGTGGACGGGTTCCGGGTCGACGTGCTGTGGCACGTCGTCAAGGACGACAAGTTCCGGGACGACCCGCCGAACCCCGACTGGGTGCCCGAGGACGGGCCGTACATGCGGCTGCGGCACGTGTACTCGGCCGACCGGCCCGAGGTGCACGAGGTGATACGCGAGATGCGCGACGTGCTCGACGAATACGACGAGCGGGTGATGATCGGCGAGATCTACCTGCCACTGGAGCGCCTCGTGGCCTACTACGGCGAGAACTGCTGCGGCGCGCACCTCCCCTTCAACTTCCAGCTCATCGAGCTGCCCTGGAACGCGGGGGCGATCAAGCGCGCCGTGGACGCCTACGAGAGCCTGATCCCGGAGGGCGGCTGGCCGAACTGGGTGCTCGGCAACCACGACAAGTACCGGGTCCTCAGCCGGATAGGACCGGCGCAGGCCCGCGTCGCCGCGATGATGCTGCTCACCCTGCGCGGCACGCCGACGATGTATTACGGCGACGAGATCGGCATGAGCAACGTGCCCATCCCGCCCGACAAGGTGTGCGACCCCTACGAGCGCAACATCCCGGGGCTCGGGCTGGGGCGCGACCCGGAACGGACGCCCATGCAGTGGGACGCCTCGCCCAACGCCGGCTTCACCACCGGCGAGCCCTGGCTGCCGCTGGCCGCGGACCACGACAGCTGCAACGTCGAGGCCCAGCTGGACGGCCCGGCGTCGATGCTGGGGCTGTATCGCCGGCTGCTCGAGCTGCGCCGGTCCGAGGACGCGCTGTCGGTCGGTGACTACGTGCCGCTCGAGGCGGTCGGCGACGTGTTCGCTTACATGCGACGCCGGTCGTCGAGGCGCTTCATCGTCGCGCTCAACCTCGGTCACCGGCAGCAGGCCTACCCCCTGGGGGGCTTAGAGGGCGTCGTGGTGCTCGGCACGGACCCCGGGCGCGAGAGGGAGGTCGTCTCGGGCACGCTGCACCTCGGGGCGAGCGAGGGAGTCGTGATCGCGGGGGTGCCGTAGCGGCCTGGTCCCTCGGTCCGGTCAGCCGGCCGAGCGCGAGACGACCGAGAGGGTGTGCGCCGCCGACAGCGGGTCGGGGACCCGATGACGCCCGCTCGACCACGCCAGGCACAGCGCGACCGCGCTCTCAAGGTCGACGAGGTTACCCGGCGAGACGTACACCGGTCTGCTGCTGTGCTTGAGGCGCAGCGCCGCCCCCTCGGCGCCCCACTCCTTGGTCAGCACGATGCGCGACCCGCGGCCCGGGGGCGGGCTCGCCTCGATCGCATGGAACGGGGTCTTCGGCACGCCGACCGACGGCAGGCCGAACAGCAGCCCGACGTGCGAGGCCAGCCCGCAGCCCCGCTCGTGCACCACGCCGTGGCCGTCGAGGAACAGCACGCCCGGCTCGGAGGTCAGGGCCAGCAGCGCCTCGACCGTCAACCGTCCCTCGCGGAAGGCGAGCAGGCCGGGGCGGTACGGCGCGTCGGGCTCGCCGGCGACCACCGCGGCGTCGACGACTCGCATCCAGGCGTCCATCACGACCGCGGCGGCCCACGCCCGGGTGCCGTCCCTCGAGTACGCCACGTCCGCGCCCGCGGCCAGGACCGGCGCGCCCGGTCCCGAAGCGGCAAGCGGCGCGAGGCGCACCAGCGGCGCCAGGCGGCGCTGGGTCTCCTCGGCCTCCTCGGGGGTCACCCGCCAGGGGTGCGTCAGGTCCTCGCGGAGTCGCGGCATGGCCGCATGCTACGTCTCGCCGAGGTACGCCCGGCGCAGCTCCTCGTTGGCCAGCAGCTCGGACGCCCCGCCGGACATCACGACCTGGCCGGCCTGGAGCACGTAGCCGCGGTCCGCGATCGAGAGCGCGGCCGTCGCGTTCTGCTCGACCACGAAGATCGCCACGCCCTGCTCGGCGTTGATGCGCTTGATGATGTCGAAGTTGTTGTCCACGAGCGCCGGGGCCAGGCCCATGGACGGCTCGTCCATGATGACCAGCCGCGGCCGCGACATCAGGGCGCGGCCCATCGCGACCATCTGCTGCTCGCCCCCGGACATGGAGCCCGCGCGCTGCGTGCGGCGCTCGTACACGCGCGGGAAGAGCGAGTACACCGTCTCCAGGTCCTCCCGGACCCCCTTGGCGTCGCTTCGCGTGTATGCGCCCATCTCGAGGTTCTCCAGCACGGTGAGGTGCGGGAACAGCCGCCGGTTCTCCGGGACGGTCGCGATGCCCCGCTTGATGCGCTCCGCCGTCCGCAGGTTGTTGATGACCTCGCCCCGGTACACGACGTCTCCCGACGTCGGGCGTACGATGCCGAGGATCGTCTTCATCGTGGTGGACTTGCCCGACGCGTTACCGCCGAGCAGGCAGACGATCTCGCCCTCGCCGATGCGGTAGTCCACGTTCTTGAGGATCGGGATGCGGCCGTAATGGGTGCGGACGTCGCGGAACTCGAGCAGCGTGGGCCGCCCGCCGTCGCCGCCCGCCGCCTCAGGCCGACTCTTGAGCGCCACGCTTGCCAAGGTACGCCTCCACCACCATCGCGTCGTTCGCCACGTCCTCGGGCAGACCCTCGGCGATCTTCACGCCGTGGTCCATCGCTATCACCCGGTCCGAGGCCCCCATGATCACCTTCATGTCGTGCTCGATCATCAGGATCGTGTAGCCGCGCTCCCTCAGGTCCTTGATCTGGTTCATGACCTCGTTGCTCTCCATGGGGTTCATGCCTGCGACCGGCTCGTCCAGCAGGAGCAGCTTGGGGTCGGACGCGAGCGCTCGCGCGATCTCGAGGCGGCGGCGGTTCGCGTAGGAGAGCGAATAGGCGGGGTGGCTCTGCCGGGGGCCCGAGAAGCGACCGGGGAAGAAGGAGAGGATCTCCTCCGCCCGCTCGCGCATCCGCTGCTCCTCGCGGCGCATCGAAGGCAGCCGCAGCATGGCCGCGAGCGGACCGCCGCTCGTGCGGCTGTGCATGCCGACGAGCACGTTCTCCAGGACGCTCATGTTGCCGAACAGACGCAGCATCTGGAAGGTGCGTGCGACGCCCCTCTCGTGCACCTGGTCGGGGCGCAGACCCGCGATCGACTCGCCGGCGAGCAGGATGTCGCCCGAGTCGGGCTCGTAGAGACCGGAGATGAGGTTGAACGCCGTGGTCTTGCCCGAACCGTTCGGGCCGATGATCGAGAGGATCTCGCCCTCGTTCGCCGTGAAGGACAGACCGTCGACGGCCTTCAGGCCGCCGAACCGCTTGGTCACGCCCTGGACCTCGAGGATGGGCGCCATCTCACGCCTCCAGATCCGCGCGGCCCTCTTCGATGTCGAAGAGGGCTTGCCGGGTCTTCTCCTGCTCGCGAGGGTCCTCCTCATGGACCTCCCGCCGCCACAGCTTGTCGGGCAGGAGTCCCTCGGGGCGAAGGATCACCATGATCACGATGACGATGCCGACGATGAGCATGCGGTACGTGTCGAACCCCTGCAGGAACCCGGAGACCGCCGGCGAGGACGAGATTCCCGGGAACAGCGACGGCAGCCACTTGCTGAACGTGGCGCGGACGAACTCGGGCAGAGAACTCAGGCCCACGGCTCCCAGGACCGCGCCCGGGACCGAGCCCATCCCGCCGAGGACGACCATGCAGACCACGAAGACGCTCTCGCGGAAGACGAAGTACGTCGGGTTGATGAAGCTCTGGTAGTAGGCCAGGAGCGAGCCCCCGAGGCCGGCGATGCCCGCGGAGATGACGACCGACAGGAGCTTCATGCGCATCGGGTGGATGCCGGTATGGTGCGCGGCGATCTCGTCCTCGCGCAGGGCGTTCCACGCGCGCCCGACGCGCGAGCTCTTCAAGTTGGTGAGCAGCACGATCACCACGACCACGGACGCCAGGATCAAGTAGTAGAACTTGCCCGGCGTGTCGATGAGCAGGGGGCCGATCTCGGGGCGGTAGATGCGCGGGATGCCGCCGGGCCCGTTGGTGAGCGAGTCCCAGTTGTTGAACGTGATGCGCGTTATCTCGCCGAAGGCCAGCGTGACGATCGCCAGGTAGTCGCCTCGCAGTCTCAGGGTCGGCAGCGTGACGAGCAGCCCGAGCAGCATCGCAAGCCCTATCGAGAGCGGGATCAGCGCCCAGACCGGGAAGTGATGGCCGAGCCGCGGCGAGGACAGGATGGCGGTGGTGTACGCGCCTACGGCGAAGAAGGCCACGTAGCCCAGGTTGAGCAGGCCGGTCTCGCCCATCACAAGGTTCAGACCTATCGCGAGCAGCACGTAGATGAGCGCTCTAACGCCCACGCGCAGCCACACGGTGTCCATGAGGTCCGCCTGCTCGAGCAGAGGGAACGCCGCGGCGGCGGCGAGCGCCCCTCCGATGTAGACGCTCCTCGGCAGGGAGGCGAAGAAGGCGCGAACGCCCTTCCTGTCCTCGGCCACCGCTACACCTTCTCCTGGATGTTCTCGCCGAGGATGCCCGACGGGCGGAACATCAGCACCACGATCAGGGTGGTGAACGAGACGACGTGCTGCCACTCGGTGGAGAAGCGCACGCCTCCGTTGATCAGGAAGACGACCGCGGCGGCCAGCAGCAGCACGTTGCCGGCGGTCAACTTCAGGGCATGCCGGGCGGAGACGTCGAGCAGTGCGTCGGTGCGCGGCCCCAGCACACGCCGCACGGCGGTCAGGGGGGCGAGGCGATACACGCCCAGCAGCTCGCGCTCGTAGTCGGACGTGCGCTTCTCCTGCGCGACGTGGGCCAGCCGGCGGCGGGGGGCGCGCCACAGCTGCACGTACATGCCCAGCGCGAAGCCCGCCAGCAGGATCCACGCGAGGCCGCCGAGCCTCAACCCCACTCCGTAGTTCTCGGCCAGCCCCAGGATGAGGGCGCCCACCACCGCGCCGGGGATGTTGCCGATGCCGCCCAGCACGGCGGCCGTGAACGCCTTGAGGCCGAACAGGAAGCCGGTGTTGAACTTCAGCGAGCCGTAGAACATCGCCACGAGAAACCCGCCGACCGCCGCCAGCGCGGAGCCGACGATGAACGTGAACGCTATGGTGCGGTTGGTGTCGATGCCCATCATCTCGGCCGCCTCCATGTCCTGTGAGGTCGCCCGCATGGCCTTGCCGATGCGCGTGGACCTGATGAGCCACGTCAGTCCGGCCATGAGGGTCATCGACACGCCGATGATCACGAGCGCGAGCACCCTGACGCGCACGCCGGCGACGGTGATGAAGCCTTGGGGCACCACCGAGGACGGCATGATGACGGGGTTGGGTCCGACGACGACGATGATGAGGTTCTGCAGGATGATCGAGACGCCGATCGCCGAGAGCAGCGGGATGATGCGCGAGGCCCCGCGGAGCGGGCGGTACGCGATGCGCTCGATGGTCCAGCCGAGCGCGGCGGTGAGCGCCACGGAGACGACCAGCGCCGCTCCGAAGTACAGGATCTTCGCCGCGAGCGGCGTGCCGTCGTCCACCCCCGACCAGATGAGGAACGTGGCGGCTATGTAGCCGCCGACGGTGAAGACCTCGCCGTGGGCGAAGTTGATGAACTCCAGTACGCCGTAGACCATCGTATAGCCCAGTGCGATGAGCGCATAGATCATTCCGATGGTCAGACCGGCCACCGTGAGCGTCAGGAGGTGCTCCAAGAGCCTCGTCCTCTCGGGGGAAGTCGTCCCGTCCCGGGATGACCCGCTCAAACTACCAGCCACGTTCCCGTCAAGCAAGGACCGCCCGAGGGCAACAGGAAGGCGCAGGACCGGTCAGGCCCTGCGCCTTCCTGGCGATGTATACGACCCGCCTACTCGGCGGCCACCCACTTGCCGTCGGCGAGCTTCCACTTGGTGATGGTGACCAGCCGGGCGGAAGCACCCTTCGCGACGAACTCGCCGTTCTCGTCGAACCCGAAGGTCCCCGTGATCCCGGTGTGCTCGATCTCGCGCAGGGCTTCGATGACGGCGTCGCCGTCCGTCGATCCGGCCTTGGTGATCGCGGCCACCAGCGCACCCAGCGCGTCGTAGTTCGTCTCGGCGTAGGGGCCGGGCTCCTTGCCCGTGGCCTCGGTGTAGTCGGCCTTGAACTGCTCCCAGTCCGCCATGTCCTCCTGCGCGATGCCGCCGATCGTCGCGAGCATGCCCTCGACGTTGGCTGCGCCTCCGGCCTCGCCCACGATCTCGTCGGACTTCACGCCGTCGCCGCCCATGTACGCGGTCTCGACGCCGGCGTCGACGAGCTGCTTGCGGAGCAGGCCGGCCTCGCGGTGGTAGCCGGTGAAGATCACGGCGTCAGGCGCGGCGGCCTTGATGTTGGAGACCTGCGCGGAGAAGTCGGTGTCGCCCTCCTGGGTGTGCTCCCGGACCACCTCGACACTCTTGGCCTTCAGGGCATCCTCGACGTTGTCGCCGAGGCCCACCGCGTAGTCGCCCTTGTCATCGACGATCACGACCTTCTTGAAGCCCTGCTCGGCCGCCCAATCGCCGAGGACCTTGCCCTGGATGCTGTCACCGATGCAGGTGCGGAAGAAGTTCGGGAACGAGCCGTCGGTCAGCGTGGCGAGCGTCGCCGAACCGGAGATCATGGGGATGCCGGCCTCCTGGTAGATCGGGAGCGCCGCATTCGTGTTACCGGAGGTGAGAGCACCGATGACGCCGACGACCTTCTCGTCGACCATCGCCTGGGCCACGACGGAGGACTCTGCCGGCTCGCCCTTGTCATCCTTGATGACGAGCTCGATCTCGTACGTCGTGTCGCCGACCTTGAAGCCGGTGTACTTGTCGCGCGCGAGCTTCAGCCCCTCCTGCGCGGCGAACCCGTAGTCCGCCAGACCCCCCGTCAAGGAGGTATGGACACCGATCTTGATGGTCTCGGTCCTGGCCTCGCCGCCGCCTTCGCCCTCGGCGCTGCGCTGGCAACCGCCCACCAAGCCCATGCTCAAGGTGAGGACGACCGCGAGCAGCAAAGCGAGCAGCCGTGCGTGCTTCTTCATAGTGCTTCCCGCCTTCCCGTTCCGATTCGTGCGTGCCGGATGGTTGCCCGGGATTCTATCATCGGGAAGGGAGCATGGCACTACCTGCCACCCGTCGGGGGGCCGTGCTCGATGCATGAACGAAGCGATAGTATGCGTTCCGCAGCCCGAGGACGACAGCTCTCGGGCAGCGCGCCCCGCTAGTAGCGGAAGACGGCCGCCAGGGGCGCGTCCCGCACGCCGAGCGGGAAGACGGAACCGCCGTTGAGCACGGTCTGCATGACGGCGAAGTCCGTGAGGTCCTCGGTCCCGGGAGCGTCCTCCTCGGCGAGGCGCACCTCACCGGTCTGGGGGTCGAACGACCCCCAGACATGGCCGTCCTGGCGTACGAACAGGGAGTCCACGCGGCCGTACGCCGACGCTCGCACGACGTCGGCCGCATCGGACGAGGCGTGGCCGGTCCCCTCGTACTCGTTGAAGCGCTCCAGCGCCTGCCGCCGGGCGCTCTCGAACAGCGGCTGGACGAGCTGCCAGGCCCGCTCGTGCAGCTCGCTCGGGCCGAGCAGTTCGGGGTTGCCGCTGATGGCGTCGTCGAGCAGGCCGCGGTAGGGATTCGCCTCACGGTACATCGGGACGACATAATCCACCGTCGCCAGCACCATCGGGGCGGTGTCGTGCTTGAGGACGTCGTAGACGCCGCCGGCCACCTTGTGGAGGAAGTGGATCATCTCGCGCGTGTCGCCCTTGGCGTCCACACCGCTGCCGAAGAACTGTGCCCCCCGGCGTCCCGTGCGCGGCCCGGCCGGCCCCGTCATCGTGTGCCATTGCCGCGTGTCGTCGAAGTTCTCGTCGTTGCGCAGCGCCGCCTCCCGGCTGGGCGGCACGCTGTCGGGCAGCGGGACCTCCTCGATGCCGCTCCGCGTGCCCCGGTACAGCTTGACGTGGTCCTGGCTCAGAGCCAGCACGTAGAAGCGCTCGCCGGAGTCCACCGCGCCCATCAGCGGCTTGACGTAGAACCGCGAGTTGACGACGCCCTCCTCGGCGAACGTGACGGCGAAGCGGTAGGTGAGGAGCCCGTCCGCCGAGAGGAAGACGGCCAACCCGCCCGGCCGGGGGCGCCAGAAGAGCCCGTCGTCCACGAGGCGCCAAGCCGGCTCCATGAACGCGCGCACGTCCGCCGGGCGCTCGCCGGCGTCGGTGAGCCGCTTCTCGGCTCGGCGCAGGAGGTTCTTGAAGCGGATGGGGTCCTGCTGGTTCTCGGGCGCCGCGTTGTGGGTGGTGAGGTAGATGGAGACGTGGTGACCGCCCTCGCTAGCGGAGAGACGCTTCAACCCGTCGATGTCCAGCGTGTCCATACCGCCTCCTCAGTCTCGTGTGCCGGCCAGGACCCTGAACCGCTTCGCGTCGCGGACGGCGTAGCCGTGCGCGTCGTTGTTGAAGAACGCGTAGACGTCGAGCCCCTCGCCGAGGCGGTCCCGCGCCACGGCGGCCCATTCGCGCAGCTCCTCCTCCGCGTAGGCGGAATCCGCTTCGATCGCCCCGCCGTGGAAGCGCAGGTACGTGAATCCCGCGGTGACCTCCCGGCTGCCCGGCCAGCGTGTCGAGTGGGCCACGACCAAGGCGTGCCCGTGGCGGCGCAACGTCTGAAGGACCTCGTCGTTGAACCAGCTCTCGTGCCGGAACTCGAAAGCGTGGCGGACGCCGTCCGCCTCGGCCGAGAGCACGTCGCAGAAGCTCTGGAGCCGCTCCAGGTTCGCCCGGGACCGGGCCGGCAACTGCCATAGCACGCACGAGAGCGTCTCTCCGAGAGCCGAGGCACGCGACATCAGCTCGCGGACGGGGGCCCGCGCGTCCTTCAGGCGCTTCATGTGGGTTATGTACCTGCTCCCTTTCACCACGAAGGCGAACCCCTCGGGCACGCTTCGCCGCCACTTCCCGAACGTCTCCCGCTCGGGCAGGTTGTAGTAGGTCACGTTGAGCTCCACCGTCCGGAAGCGCTCCGCGTAGTACGGGAGCCACCGCGCCTCGCTCAATCCCTCGGGGTAGAAGACCCCCTTCCAGTGCGGGTAGACGAACCCGCTCGTGCCGATGAGCAGCTCACCCATGACGCCCTTACCGCTCGTACGCCACGGTCAGGGCGCCCGAGGCCAGCACCACGCCCTCCATCTCGCCCTCCAGGTCCTCCGCGCTCGGGCGCTCCGGCACGTCGAGCTCGGGCACGGACAGCGCCCGGACCGAGACCTCGTAGCGGTGAGGCCCCCGCCCCGGAGGGGGCTGCGGGCCGCCCCACCCGCGCGTCCCGAACGTGTTGACGAGCTCGCGGCCCCCGGGCACGGAGCCGGAGGAGCCCTCGGGCAGCGACGTCACGTCCGGAGGCACGTCGACGACGGCCCAGTGGATCCAGTCATTGGCGGCGGGATGCCGGTCTATCACCGTCACCACGAAGGAGCGCGTGCCCTCGGGCGCGTCGCTCCAGGCGAGCGGCGGCGAGACGTTCCGTCCGCCCCCTCGCTCGGTCGCGAACCGCCCCGGCATGCGCGCTCCGTCCTCGAGCGCCTCGGAAGTCACCTGCATCGGCGCGCCTCCTCCCGGCCCCTTCGCCGGGGAGCGCTCGCCGCGCTCCCCGCACCCCGCGACGGCGAGGGCCGCGGCCGTCAAGGCCGCCGCCGCGGCCAGCGCGGCGTGCCGGCGCCGGGTTGTGACGGGGATCCCCACGCTCAAGTATCTTCCCCCTCGGGCGCGCCGCGGAAGCGCACTTGCCCGACGCCCCGCTCCACCTTCGGACGCGCGGCGGGCCCGGGCGTGTCGGCTCACCTTGAGGAGCACTCGGAGCCCGGGTGTACCTGACGCCGCCCGCGGCGTATAATCCGCTCTCCGTACGGCGCCCGCGGTCGGGCTCGGGCGGCGGCACGTCGCGAACCTGGTCAGGTCCGGAAGGAAGCAGCCATAAGCGGCCTCTGCCGGGTGCCCGGGTCCGACCGCGGGCGCCGAGCGCGCGGCGCCGGGAGGGCACCCGGCGTGCTCGCGGCGCGGCGGCGGTGTCGTTCCCACGCGGTATCATCGAGAGGTCATGACTCACGTCTCGCTCTACAGGAAGTACCGCCCGCAGACCTTCGAGGACGTCGTCGGGCAGGCTCACGTCACCCGCACGCTGCGCAACGCCGTGCGCGAGGGCACGGTGGCCCACGCGTACCTCTTCACGGGCCCGCGCGGCACGGGCAAGACCACTACGGCGCGGATCCTGGCCAAGGCGCTGCTCTGCGAGCGCGGTCCCACCCCCGAGCCCGACGACACGTGCCGGAACTGCCGGGACGTCGCAGAGGGCCGGCATCCCGACGTCCACGAGCTGGACGCGGCGAGCCGCACCCAGGTCGAGAACGTGCGCGAGGAGATCATCGGACGCGTCGCGTACGCGCCGACGCGCGGGGCGTGGAAGGTCTACATCATCGACGAGGTGCACATGCTCTCCATGCACTCGTTCAACGCGCTGCTGAAGACGATCGAGGAACCCCCCTCCAAGACCGTGTTCGTGCTGTGCACCACGCATCCGAACAAGGTGCCCGAGACGATCCACTCGCGCTGCCAGCGCTTCGACTTCCACCGCATCGGGGTCGACGACATCGCGGGCCGGCTCGCCTACGTCGCCGAGCGTGAGGGCATCGACGCCGAGGAGGGAGCGCTGCCCCTGATGGCCCGGCACGCCGCCGGCAGCATGCGGGACGCGCTGGGGTCGCTCGAGCAGCTGGCTTCGTTCACCGGGGGACACGTCACGCTCGCCGACGTCGAGAGCCTGCTCGGAGAGGTCGACGTCGCGTTGCTCTTCGAGATGTCCGCCCTGATTGCGGAGCGCGACGTCGCCGGCGCGTTCGGGCTGGTCGCCAGGCTCGCCGAGGGCGGGACGGACCTGGTCGAGTATGCCCGCGAGCTCAGCGGGCACTTCCGCGACCTGTACGTGGCGGCGGTCGTGGGCGATCCATCGGGCGTGGTCGACGTGACCGCCGAGGAGATGGCGGGACTGATGACGCGGGCCCGCGCGTTCGGTCCCGACCGGCTGGCCCGCTGCCTCGACCTGCTCGGCCAGCTCGCGGCCGAGCTTAGATCCACCTCGGACGCCCGCCTCGCGCTCGAGGTCGCCCTCACGCGCATGGCGCGCCCGGAGGGCGACCTGACGCTCGAGTCGCTCGCGGAGCGGGTGGCGGTGCTGGAGGCGGGCGGGCAGGCCGCGCCCGCAGCCGGGCCGTGCCGGTCGCCGGCCGGTCCTACCGCCGAGCGGGGTGCCGACGCGCCGGCGGAGCCGGTGCCGGCCCGGGACACGGGGTCCGCGGCGCCGGAGGCAGCGGGCGGACGGCCGGACGCCGCCGGGCCGCCGGACCGGGCGGCGGTCAAGCGCGCGTGGCCGTCGGTCCTCGGCGAGATGCGGCGCGCCAGGCGTTCGCGTGCGACGCTGTTCGCGAACACGGAGGCCGACCTGGACGCCGACGGCGAGACGCTGGTGGTCGAGTTCCCCGCCGACAACGACTTCAACATGCGCATGGCCGGCGAGCCCGACACGCACAAGCTGCTGAAGGCCGCTCTCGCGTCCGTGCTGGGGACGGCGCCGCCCTTCCGGTACCAGCTCGGCCGAGGTCCCGTACGGCCGGCCGAGCCGGCGCCCGCAGCGCGGACGGCCACGAGCGCGACGGCTGGGCGGGACGAGGGCGCGGCGGCGGGGCGGGACGAGGGACCGGACGTGCCGCAGGCGGGGCCCGAGGGGGCGCGCGGCGGCGACCTGGAGAGACAGGTCATCGACGACCTGGGGGCCGAGGTCGTCGGCGAGCACCCCCTGGAGGGGAGCGAGGAGGCGTAGACGGCACGCCTGGGCCGGCGGCCGACGACGGAAGGAGACGGCTGGTGAAGCCGAACATGGGCAACCTGATGAAGCAGGCGCAGAAGATGCAGGCCGACATGGCCCGCGTGCAGGATGAACTGAAGGAGGAGCGCGTCGAGGCGTCGGTGGGCGGCGGCGCGGTCAAGGTCGTGATGAGCGGCGACATGCGGGTCGTCTCGGTCACGATCGACCCTTCGGCGGTCGATCCCGACGACATCGCGATGCTGCAGGACCTCGCCGCCGCCGCCTTCAACGAAGCGCTGCGGATGGCCCAGGAGCTGGCGTCGCAGAAGATGTCCGCCGTCACCGGCGGGCTGGGCGGCGCGCTGCCCGGGATGATGTAGGGCATCGTCGGCGATGAGGCTCTACTCTCCCGCGGTCGCCCGCCTGCTCGAGGAGCTGGAGCGGCTCCCCGGCGTCGGCCCCAAGTCGGCGCAGCGCCTCGCCTTCCACATCCTCAAGGCCGACGAGGAGGCCGCCAGGCGGCTCTCGGAGGCGATCGCGGAGGTGAAGCGCACCGTCCGCTTCTGCGCCCGCTGCTTCAACCTCGCAGAGGACGAGTTGTGCGAGATCTGCGCCGACCCGGAGCGCGACCGCTCCGTCGTGTGCGTGGTCGAGGAGCCGCGCGACGTCGTGGCCGTCGAGCGCACCGGGGAGTTCCGGGGTCTGTACCACGTTCTGCAGGGCGCGATCTCGCCCATCGAGGGCATCGGCCCCGAGCAGCTCCGGGTGCGGGAGCTCGTGGAGCGACTGGGCGGGGGGACCGTCGAGGAGGTCGTGGTCGCGACCAACCCCAACGTCGAGGGCGAGACGACGGCGCTGTACGTGGCCCGCCTGGTCAAACCCCTCGGGGTCCGCGTGACGCGGATCGCCTCCGGGCTGCCCGTGGGCGGGGACCTCGAGTACGCCGACGAACTAACCCTCGGCCGTGCGATCGAGGCGCGCCGGGAGATGTAGGGAGGAGCCCTCCCTGGCCCTGACGTGCGGGGGTATGGTAGCCTTCACGGCCACGAGCCACCGCTCACCGAATGGCGGCTACCGTCGGCGGCCGAGTGAGATCGGTGAGCGGCTGCTTCCGTATCCTGGGGGGACACCCGCAGGGCGTCCCGGGAGCGTTCCCCGTCCCGGGCGGGCGGTGCCCTCCGCCGGAGGTGCCCTGACGTCGCCCGCACGCACCGGCCACTCGGGCCGAGTCGAGGAAGGGGAGAGACATGCAGCAGCTGACGGAGATCCGTTGGCATGCGCGCGCCGGCCAGGGCGCGGTCACGGCCGCGAAGCTCGTGGCGGAGACCGCGCTCGAGCAGGACCTGTTCATGCAGGCGATGCCGGAGTACGGGCCGGAGCGCATGGGCGCCCCCATCAAGGCGTTCACCCGGATCAGCGGAGAACCGATCGACATCCACTGCAACATCGAGCATCCCGACGTGGTGATCGTGCTCGACGAGACGTTGCTCAACATCGTCGACGTCACCGAGGGGATGCCGGACGACGGCGTCGTGATCGTGAACACGTGCAAGGCCCCGGACGCGGTGCGCGACGAGCTCGGCGTGCCGGACACCGCGAGGGTCGCCTCAGTGGACGCCTCCGGCATCTCGCTCGCTACGCTCAAGCGCGACATACCCAACACCCCGATGGTGGGTGCGCTTGCGAAGGTCACGGGGCTGTTCGACCTGGCCCAGGTCAACGACCACCTCGCGAAGGCCTTCGGCAAGAAGTTCTCACGGGAGGTGATCGACGCGAACATCGCGTCGGTCACCCGTGCCTACGAGGAGGTGACCGTGGCGTGACGGACGAGAAGAGGAAGTGGGACATATCGCGGATCGACGAGTGGAAGTGCGAGGAGTTCCCGCGCGGCGCCGTCATCCCCGACTCCGGCAGCTCGCGCGACTACGTCACCGGCGGGTGGCGCTCAGAGCGCCCCATCCGTGACGAGGAGAAGTGCACCCAGTGCCTGCTGTGCTGGATCTTCTGCCCCGACTCCGCGATCAACGTCGAGGACGAGAAGGTGACGACGTTCAACCTCGACCACTGCAAGGGATGCGGCGTGTGCGCGAACGAGTGCCCGGCCGACGCGATCCGCATGGCGAACGAGGTGGCGTGCGCGATGGGGGAGGAGGAGTAGATGGCCGAGCAGAAGACGCTGGCGACCACGGGCAACGTGATGGTGGCCGAGGCGATGCGGCAGTGCGCTCCGGACGTCATGGCGGCCTATCCGATCACCCCCCAGACGACGATCGTCGAGGAGTTCGCCCGGTTCGTGGCGCAGGGCCGCGTGCACACGGAGTACGTGACCGTCGAGTCCGAGCACTCCGCGATGAGCGCCTGCGTCGGCGCGTCGGCCGCCGGGGCACGGGTCATGACGGCGACCTCCTCGCAGGGCCTCGCGCTGATGTGGGAGGTGCTGCACATAGCTTCCGGGATGCGGCTGCCGATCGTCATGGCGAATGCCAACCGCGCGCTCTCGGCGCCGATCAACATCCACTGCGACCACAGCGACGTCATGGGGAGCCGCGACACGGGCTGGGTGATGCTCTTCGCCGAGACGGCGCAGGAGGCCTACGACAACACGATCATGGCCGTCCGGATCGCCGAGCACCCCGACGTGCTCCTGCCGGTGATGTCCTGCCTCGACGGCTTCATCACCACCCACTCGATCGACCGTGCGCGGATGCTCGACGACGAGAGCGTGAAGGCGTTCGTCGGTGAGTACGAGCCCGCCGAGCACACGCTGCTCGACTACGAGCACCCGGTCACGCACGGCTCGTTCGCGGGACTCGGCGGGCCGTTCTTCGAGTTCAAGAAGGCCCAGCGCGAGGCGATGGAGCGGTCCCGCGAGGTCATCCGTGACGTCGGTGAGGAGTTCGAGAGGCTGTCGGGGAGGCCGTTCGGCAAGCTGGAGGCGTGGGGCATGGACGACGCCGACGTCGCCGTGGTGGTCATCGGGTCGACCGCCGGCAACGCGCGGCACGTAGCGCGCGAGCTGCGCGGGACCGGCGTCAAGGCCGGCGTGGTGAAGGTACGCTGCTTCAGGCCGTTCCCGTACGCGGAGCTGGCCGCGATGCTGAAGGGCATGAAGGCGGTCGCCGTGCTCGACCGGGCCGAGAGCTTCGGCGCTGAGGGAGGACCTCTGTTCCTGGAGGTTCGCAGCGCGCTGTACGACCTGGACCGTCGCGTGCCCGTCGTCGACTACATCTACGGTCTCGGCGGCGCCGACGTGCGCCTCGAGCTCATCCGCGAGGTCTACGACGACCTCGCCGGGATGGCGGCCGGGGCCACGGGGCCCGAGGGTCTCGTCTACCTCGGCGCCCGATAGGAGGTACGTGACATGGCGAATCTCAAAGAGCTCACGCACCGCGAGGACCTCCTCGAGGGCGGCCACCGCCTGTGCGCCGGGTGCGGTGCCTCGGTAGCGGTACGCCAGGTGATGCTGGGCGTAGGCGGCGTGCCCGTCGTGGCGGGCTGTGCCACGGGTTGCCTCGAGGTGTCGACGACCATCTATCCCTACTCCTCGTGGAAGACACCCTTCATCCACAACGCCTTCGAGAACTCCGCGGCGACCGTCTCCGGCGTCGAGTCCGCTTTCAAGGCGCTGAAGCGCGCCGGCAAGATCCCTGCCGACAAGAAGATGAAGTTCGTCGCCTTCGGCGGTGACGGCGGGACGTACGACATCGGGTTGCAGTCGCTCTCCGGGGCGATGGAGCGCGGGCACGACATGGTGTACGTGTGTTACGACAACGGTGCGTACATGAACACCGGCATCCAGAGGTCCTCGGCCACGCCGATGGGCGCGTGGGCGACCACCGCCGAGGTCGGGAAGGCGCAGGCCGGCAAGGTCCAGCCCCGCAAGGACCTGACTTCGATCATGGCGGCGCACAACATCCCCTACGTCGCGCAGGCTTCCGTCAGTCACTGGAAGGACCTCACCGCCAAGGCCGAGAAGGCGTTCGCGGTCGAGGGCCCGGCGTTCCTGAACGTCTTCGCGCCGTGCCCGCGCGGCTGGCGCATCGCCTACAACAAGACGATCGAGATCGCCAAGCTCGCCGTGCAGACGGGGTTCTGGCCGCTGTTCGAGGTCGAGGACGGTGTCTGGCGTCAGACCGTCAAGGTCCACAGCCGCAAACCGGTCGAGGAGTTCCTCAAGCCGCAAGGCCGGTTCAAGCATCTCTTCAAGCCCGAGAACGCCGAGGTGCTCGCCGCAGTGCAGGCCGAGGTCGACCGGCAATGGGACTACGTCGTCGGTCGCGTCGAGCGAAGCTGAAGGAGCGGTCGCGCGTTCGGGCGCCGCTGATGCCGGCGCCGGCCGAGCGGTGCCGCGCCGCGGGGACGACCCGGGCGGCCGTTCGATGCTAGAATCCGATAGGTTCCGAGGGGTGAGCCGAGGCGGGGAGGGTGCCGATGCGTTCCGGTCTGCAGCGGCGCGCGGTCGCGGTCGCATGCTGCTTCGCGCTCCTCGCGCTCATCGGCGGGGGCTGTTCCCAACAGGAGGTCGGCGCGGGCGGCGAGAAGCGCGAGCGGGTGAGCGTGCGCGTCTCCGGCTCCGGTACGTGCCGCCCGCTCGTCCAGATCCTCGCCGATGAGTACCAGGGCGGCGACATCGAGTTCTCGTTCCTGCCCGGACTCCACTCCGGGGGCGGCATCAAAGGGGTCGCCAACGGCGACCTCGACCTCGGCATGGTCTCCCGCGAGCTCACCGACGAGGAGAAGAAGCTCGGCCTGCTCTACACCGCGCTGTCCAGCGACGGACTCATCCTCGCGGTACACCGGGACGTTCCGATCGACGGCCTGACCACCGAGCAGGTCAAGGCGATATACCGCGGCGATCACAGGGACTGGTCCGAGCTCGGCGGCCCGGACCTCGCGATCACCGTGCTCGACCGCAACGAGGACGAGTCGGCCAAGATCATCCTTCGCAAGTACGTCATCGGCGACCTGAGGGTGACCGACAGGGCCGTGAACCTGTTCTACGAGCCCGACATGGTGGACGGTCTCGAGAAGACCCCCGGGGCGATAGGCTACTTCTCGCTCGGGTACGCCCTCTCGCGCGACATCCCCGTGCGCCGCCTCGAGCTCGACGGGGTGGAGGCCTCCGTGGCGAGCATCGAGGACGGAAGCTACAAGGTGATCAGGCCTCTGGGTGTGGTGACCAGAGTGCAGCCCTCCGACGGGATACGCGCGTTCCTGCGATGGGCGCGCAGCGACGAGACCGTCGAGATGATGAGCTCGAGGGGTTACGCGCCTCCGGTGGGGGGACCGTAAGGGCAGGCTGGGCCGGCGGCGGAGTCCGCGAGGAGCAGATGCGAAGATCCATCTTCGGGCGACACCTTCACAACCAGATCGTCATGCCCCTGGTCGTGGCCTCGGTCGTCGTCGGGATAGTCGCGACGGTGCTCGCGGTCTACCTGCTGTCCAGGTTGATCGACGACTGGGTCGACGTCTCCGCCGCGGCGGCTGCCGAGAGCGTGGAGAGCGCGCTCGCCGTCGACGCCGCCACCCTGTCGCGCACCGCGAAGATCGCCGCCGAGAACCCGCAGCTGAAGGAGCGGGTCAGGACGGGGGATCCCGGAGCTATCACCGCCGTCCTCGCCGTCACCAACGGAGCACTGAAGACCGACAACCTGATGCTGCTGGACGGCGAGGGCCGGGTGGTCTCGACCACCGGGGCCCTGTCGCTGAAGCCCGGCGACTCACCGCTCCGTCCGGCGGACCGGACCTACGTGGCGCTGATGATGAGCCACGTCGTCTTCATCGAGCTCGGCGGGGTGCCGACGCTGACGGCGTTCGAGCCGATGGGAGGGACGGACGACACCGTACATACGCTCGCGCTCACCCGCAGGATCGACGATGCGTTCCTGGACGTGCTCACCGAGGGGTCCGGGGCGTCGTACTGCTTGTCGCTGCCCGGCCGCGGCCACGTCGCCGCCTCGGTCGGCACCGACCCCCACAACGACGCGCTGCGAGAGGTGATAGTGGACGACCCGCGGCTCAAGGGCTTGGCCGCGTTGGACCTCGGTCCCCGTGAGACGCGCACCTACGACCTCGAGGTCGGGGGCTCGAGGTACAGGGTTCGCATAGGGGACATGCTGCTGGAGGACGACCCGACCGACAGCCGGATCCGCGTCATGTCGATCATGAGCACCGACGTGACCGCTCAGGCGCGCGGCACGACCACGGCGCTGATCCTGATGTGGTCGGCCTTCGCCGTGTGCGTGCTCGTATGGCTGGGGAACTGGGTCGCCAGACGCGTCTCCCGCCCCCTGGCGAGCCTTGCGTCCATATCGAGGCGCGTGGCCGAGGGCGACTTCGCGGCCACGGCCGTCACCGAGGGCGCCAACGAGATCACGGACCTGGCCGTCAGCTTCAACCAGATGACCGACTCGCTGCGGGAGCGCACCGAGTCGCTCACCAAGAAGGTGCTCGAGCTCGCCACGCTCTACGAGATGAGCCGCTCGCTGGGCTCCACCTTCGACCTGGACGCGCTGCTCGAGTCGGTGCTCGATGCCGCGATGAGGATCTTCAACGTGGATTCCGGCTACGTGACCCTTCGCGAGAAGGACTCGGGCCGCTTCGTCCTCAAGACCTCGCGTGGCGCGGTCGGCCGCACTCCCGAAAGGACGGTCCGCAGCTCCATGTCGGAGTGGGTCGTCCGCGAGGGGAGGCCGCTCATCTTCAACCCCACCGACGAGGTGCCGCACGAAGCGGATCCCATGACCGGCGCCAGCGCCGCGCTGTGTGTCCCGCTGACGACGTCGGAAGGGGTGATCGGTACCATCACCATCGGCAGCCACAACCCCGCCGTCCGCTTCTCCGCCGAGGACGTCCGCCTGCTCTCGACGATCGCGAACCATGTCTCGATCGCGATCGGCAACATCGAGCTCTTCCTGAGTCTGCAGGATGCCTACCTGGCCACGGTCCGCTCGCTCGCCGAGGCCGTGGATGCCAAGGACCCGTTCACCCGCGGTCACTCCGACAAGGTGGCGTCCCTGGCGGTGCGCATCGGCGAGCGCCTCGGACTGTCGGCGGAGCAGCGGATCGCCCTGGAGATGGCGGCCTACCTGCACGACATCGGCAAGATCGGGATACGCGAGGAGATCCTGATGAAGCCCGGCCGTCTCACGGAGGCGGAGATGGGGCAGATGCGGCACCACCCGCTCATCGGGGCGAACATCCTCAAGCCCGTCGCGTTCCCGTGGCCGATCGCGCCGGTGGTCCGGCACCATCACGAGCACTGGGACGGCCGCGGCTATCCCGCGGGGCTGCGCGGCGAGGAGATCCCGTTGCTGGCCCGGATACTCTCGGTCGCCGACTCCTACGAGGCCATGGTCTCGGACCGCCCCTACAGGCCCGGCAGGAGCGGTGACGAGGCGATCGAGGAGCTGCGACGGTGCTCCGGGACGCAGTTCGACCCGAAGGTGGTCGAGGCGTTCGTCGGCATCCTCGAGGCGGAACGTGGCGACAGGGCCTCCGCCGAGGAGCAGCCGGCACTCGGCGATCTCCAGCCCGAGGAGCTGCACGCCACGTTCGTCGCGCTGTGCGACGGCATGTTCGCCGAGTTCAGGCGCCTCGGTGGTCCGCGCCTCGCCGCGAACCTCGAGCGGCAGCTCAACGAGTCGTGCGCCGAGAAGGGGATGCCGTGCGTCGTCCGCCACGGCCACTTCTCGCTGCGCACGGACGGGTCCGACCCGGCGGAGCACATGGCGGTGATGACCGAGGTGATCGACCGCATGGTCGTCCTGATGGAGCACACCTCCGGGCACACCCTCGTGGAGCACTTCTACGCCCAGGCGCTCTCGGACCTCTCGGAGCGCATGCGCTCGGTCGCCTCCGTGCTGCAGCTGCGCGAGAGCGCCTGACCTCCCGTCCCTCGGCCCCCCGCGGTGCTACACTATCCCGGACCTCGGCGCTCCTCCCGGCGGCGGGGCGGGACGCGGAGGCGCGATGGCACTGGTGGTCACCAAGTTCGGCGGCAGCTCCGTCGCCTCGACGGAGCGCATACGGAGCGTGGCTCGGCGCCTCGTCGCCCGCAAGGAATCCGGCGACGAGGTGGTGGCCGTGGTATCGGCCATGGGAGACGTGACGGACGAACTGCTGGAGCTCGCGAGGGGCATCACTTCCGAGCCCCCTGAGCGCGAGATGGACATGCTGCTCGCCACCGGCGAGCAGGTGACGATAGCGCTGCTGGCGATGGCGATCCACTCGCTCGGCCACGAGGCGATCTCCTTCACCGGCCCCCAGGTCGGCATCCTCACCGACGCGGGTCACACCAAGGCGAAGATCCTGCAGGTGCGGGCGGACTGCGTGCTCGACGCGCTGCGCGCCGGGAGGATCGTGATCGTCGCGGGGTTCCAGGGAGTCACCGAGGAGGGGGAGATCACGACGCTGGGCCGGGGCGGGTCGGACACCACCGCCGTGGCGATCGCCGCCGGCGTGGGCGCCGATGTCTGCGAGATCTACACGGACGTCGACGGGATCTACTCGGCCGACCCCAGGACGGTCCCGAGGGCCCGCAAGCTCAAGGCGGTCTCGTACGAGGAGATGCTGGAGATGGCGGCCTCGGGCGCACGCGTCCTGCAGCTGCGCTCGGTGGAGTTCGCGCGCAACCACCGCGTCGTGCTGCACGTGCGATCCAGTTTCAACGACGAGCCAGGTACCATCGTCAAGGAGGTCGATCGGTCGATGGAACAGGCCATCATCTCCGGGGTGACGCACGACACCTCGGAGGCAAAGGTCACCATCCGCGACGTCCCCGACCGGCCCGGCGTGGCCGCCGAGGTCTTCGGCAGGATGGCCGAGGCCAACGTGAACGTCGACATGATCATCCAGAACGTCTCCGAGAGGGGGACGACGGACATCTCCTTCACCGTGCCGAGGGAGGACCTCCCGCGCGCCCGGCGCGCGGTCGGGGACGTCGTGGCCGAGCTGGGGGCCAGGACGTGGTCGGTCGACGAGTCGATCGCCAAGGTCTCGCTCGTGGGCGCGGGCATGAGGACCCACACGGGCGTGGCGGCGAAGATGTTCTCCACCCTGGCGGACTCCGGCGTGAACATCGACATGATCTCGACCTCCTCGATCCGCATATCGTGCGTGATCGGCGGGGAGCAGGTGGCCGCCGCCGTGCGCGCGCTGCATCGCGCGTTCGGGCTGGAGGAGGCCGACGTGGTCTCCGAATCGGCGCCTCCCGCCGCGGAGGGCTCCTGATGGATGCCGGCCGCACGCTGCCCTCGCGGCCCGTCGTGGCGGTGGCCGGCGCAACGGGAGCCGTGGGCCGCGAGATGCTGCTCGTGCTCGAGGAGCGCGGTTTCCCAGCCCGGCGGGTGGTCGCGCTCGCGTCCGCCCGCTCCGCGGGGCGGAAGCTTGCCTTCGGGGGGGGCGAGCTCGTGGTGGAGGAGATGACGGAGGCGTCGTTCCACGGCGTCGACCTCGCGCTCTTCTCGGCCGGCGCATCCGTCTCCACCGCTCTGGCACCTGCCGCCGCGGAGGCGGGTTGCGTGGTGGTCGACAACTCCTCGGCGTTCAGGATGGACGATGGCGTGCCGCTGGTCGTGCCGGAGGTCAACGCCGAGGACCTCTCGTGGCACACCGGGGTCGTGGCTAACCCCAACTGCTCGACGATACAGATGGTCGTCGCGCTCAAACCGCTTCACGACCTCGCGCCGATCAGCCGCGTCGTGGTCTCTACGTACCAGGCGGCGTCGGGCGCGGGGCAGGCGGCCATGGACGAGCTGGTCTCCCAGAGCCGCGACGTGCTCGACGGTCGCGAGCCCATACCGGAGGCGCTGCCCCACCGCATCGCGTTCAACTGCATCCCGCAGATCGACGTCTTCCTCTCCGACGGCTCGACGAAGGAGGAGTGGAAGATGGTCGTGGAGACCAAGAAGATCCTCCATGCGCCCGAGCTGGAGATCGCCGCCAACTGCGTGCGGGTGCCGGTGCTGCGCTGCCACTCCGAGGCGCTGAACATCGAGTTCTCCTCGCCGGTGGGCGTCGAGGAGGCGCGGGCAGCGCTCGAGGCCGCCCCGGGCATCTCCGTAGTCGACGAGCCGGGTTGCGGGGAGTACCCGATGCCGGCTTCGGTGCAGGGGACGGACGACGTGCACATCGGGAGGATCAGGGCCGACGTGAGCGTCCCCCACGGCCTGGCGATTTGGGTCGTGGCCGACCAGCTGCGCAAGGGAGCGGCGCTCAATGCCGTGCAGATAGCGGAGTCTCTGCTGGGCGAGTAGAATCGCAAGCGGAGGCGATGCCGGGTCTCTGGAACGGCCGCGCGAGAAAGGCCGCGCGGCCGGCCTCGCCAACAGGAGGAGTGATGAGCGGAGCCGAAGTCCTCGTCGTCGAGGACGACGCCACGATCGCGCGCTTCGTCGAGCTCGAGTTGGAGCATGCAGGGTACTCGGTCCGCAAGGCCGAGGACGGCCGCAAGGCCCTGGAAGCGGTGGCCGAGGGTGAGCCCGACCTGATGATCCTCGACCTCATGCTGCCCGAGATCGACGGCATCGACGTGGCGCGCACGTTGCGGGAGAAGGGGTCGCAGGTCCCCATCCTGATGCTCACGGCGCGTGCAGAGACGCGCGACGTCGTCTCGGGCTTCGAAGCCGGTGCCGACGACTACTTGCGCAAGCCCTTCGAGATCCCCGAGCTGCTCTCGCGCGTGCGCGCGTTGCTCAAGCGCTCGGACAGGGAACGCGGGCGCACCGTCTTCTCCGCCTCCGGCGTCGAGATCGACATGGACAAGCGTAGCGCGTCGTTCCAGGGGAGGGCCCTGGACCTCACCGCCAAGGAGTTCGATCTCCTGCACTACCTCGTTGCGAACGCGGGACGCGTCGTCTCGCGTGACGAGATCCTCAGCAACGTCTGGCGCAACCAGCACGCGACCGACTCCAACGTCATCGAGGTCTTCGTATGCCACCTGCGCAACAAGATCGGCGACCGGGACAACTCGACCATCCAGACGATCCGCGGCGTCGGCTACTTCTTCGCCAAGTGACGCCAGGCTAGGGGCGTGAGGGGTGGCATGCACCGCTCTTCCCTGAGGCGCTGGCTCTTCCTCGTGTCCGCGCTCGTCGCGCTCGTCTTCGTCAGCGTCGTCGCCGTCACGGGCTATCTCGTGGTGTCCCGCGGCATGGAGACGTCGGCCGAGAGGATGACGCTGGCCATCGCCGAGGCGGCCGCCAAGCGCATGAAGGGGCAGGTGACCGACGCCAAGATCTCGGCCGCACTGCGCGGGGTCCCCCTCGAGAACCGGGACGCGGAGGCCGAGCGCCAGGTGATGCGCAGCATCCAGGACCTGAGGACCGGCGACACGGCGCTCGGGGAGTTCGCCTTGTACGGCCCCGACGACGAGTTGTACTGGTACAGCGGGGACGCCGCGCTCGTCGGCGACCACCGCCAGGCGCGCCGGACCGCGCTGGACCAGCACCGGACGATCGCGATGGAGCACGAGCCGGGGCACCTGCTCACCGGACTGTTCTTCAGGGCCGAGCTGGGCAACTTCATCGTGCACGTCCCCTTCGACCTCCCCGGGGGGAAGCGGGCGGTGCTGGACGTGGTGTACGACGCCCGCCGCGAGGAGGCCGTCGTCGACGCGCTGCGCCGGCCGATGGCGGGTCTCGCGATCGTCACGATGTTCGCCAGCGTGCTGATGATGCAGGTCACGGTCGGGCTCGTGCTCAGCCGCGTGGACGTGCTGCGCGAGGCCGCCGACTCCATCGACGCCGGTCAGCTCGATGTGCGCCTTCCGGATATGGGTCACAACGAGGTGGGCGACCTCGCCCGGTCGCTCAACAAGCTCGTCGGGCGCCTTCAGCAGCGGTCCGCGACGCAGGCGCGCTTCGTCGCCGACGCCAGCCACGAGCTCGCGACCCCGGTCGCGGGCATCCGAGGCTACGTGAACATCCTTCGCGTGTGGGGCGCCGACGACCTTGCGCTGAGGGAGGAGGCGATAAAGGCGATCGACCGGGAGTCGCGCCGCATGGCCCGTCTCACGGCCGATCTGCTCTCGCTCATACGTAGCGGCCAGGCCTCCGAGTTCAAGCAGGAGCGCTTCGACCTCAACGTGCGGGCCCGCGAGGTGCTCGCGGCGGCTGCGACCCGCTACCTCGACAAGGGCCTCGACTTCGTCGGGCCCGAAGAGGGCCAGTTGATGATGGTGGGGGACCCGGAGCGCATCGAGGACGCGGTGTCGATCCTCGTGGACAACGCGGCCAAGTTCACACCCTCCGGCGGGCGGGTGCAGGTCGCGACGCGGCGCAAGCGCGAGGACGTGGTGGTGGAGGTCTCGGACACCGGCCAGGGCATCTCCGAGGAGGACCTGGCGAGTATCTTCGAACGCTTCTACCGCGCCGACTCGTCGAGGTCGAAACAGACCGGGGGCTTCGGATTGGGGCTCTCGATCGCGAAGAGGATCGTGGAGACCAGCGGTGGGCGCATGGAGGTGCGCAGCACCGTGGGCCAGGGGAGCACGTTCGTCGTACGCCTTCCCCGTGGCAGGACCTGATCGCACCCGGTCCGTTCGCGACGGGGATCGACCGTTCGTCCCCCGAACAGCGCTTCCGGTGTGCCGCACGTCACGGGAGGGCTAAGGAGCCGCTCGGGCGAGCCGATAATCGGTAGACGGTCGCAGGCGTCATCGGAGGCCCTCGTGCGGGACTTCCAAGCGTTCATATCAGCCGCGTTCCTCTCGCCGGAGTGGCGAGGTGCACTGGAGGCCTGGTACGAGGCGCTCGGGGTGAGCGTTCTGGTCATCGACCCCGAAGCGGACCTGGTCGTCTCCAGCGGCCCGCGGGCGGGCTACTGCGACGTCGCGGCCGAGGGCGACAGCGCGCGCGAACGCTTCCGCTGCCTGTGCGAGGGCCCGGGAGGATGCCTCGGCGGGACTCCGTACCGCCTCCTGCCGCTCGTCCACGAGGACCGCCTCGTCGCCCGGCTGCTCGTCTGCGGCTTCGTCACCTCGGCAGCGGAACGAAGGGCGCTCGGAGAACGGCTCGTGTCGCGGGGCCTGACGCGCGACGCGATGCGCGCGATCCTCCGAGGGGTGCCGGTGATCGCGAGACGCCGCATCGCCGCGATCGAGGAGATGGTGCTGCACCAGGCCCGGTCCCTCTTCGAGAACGTCTCCCTGTCCGAGCGCGCCGAGGAGGACGCGACGCTGCTCGGAACGCTCTCGTCCCTGCTGTCCGACGACGCTCTGCTCAGCGGTGGTCCGGGGTCGGTGCCCTCGTGGGCGCTCTCTCACGCGCTGACGCTCCTCGGCGGATCCCGCGGGTGCCTGGCGCTCTTGTGCCCGGAGAGCGGCCGGCTGAGAGTGGTGGCCGAGGAAGGCGACCCGTGCCCCGCGGTCCTCGACGGCCTGCGCCGTGCCTCCGAGTCCGGGCGCTCCGCCGTCGCCTCGTCGCCGTCCTCGCGAGGGCCGGCGGGAGGGCTGACGCTGTACGTTCCGCTGACGGCCGAGGCCGGAAGGATCGGCGCGCTCTCCGTGGACGTGCCGGCCGACGGCGGCGGGGTGCGGTCGCTCGAAGCCCTCGAGCGGTTCGCGGCGTTCGCGACCGTCGCTCTGGACGTCGCTTTGGGGCGGGAGCGGCGCGAGCGGGAGATCGTCGAGCTCATGCACGTCAACGAGGTAGCGCGCCTGCTGAGCCGGGGCTGCCCGGAGGCGCGCGAGATCGCGCCGTTGGCCGCCAGCCTTCTCGAGAAGGCGCTCGAGTTCTCTGCGGGCGGAGTCCTACTGACCCATGACGGATCCCGCCGGACGGTGCTGGTCGTACGCGGGCAGGTGGCGCGGGCCGAGGTGGACGCCCTTCTCGCCGAGGTCGGCGGGCCGGGCGCGCCATCACCGGCCGTGGAGATCGTCTCGCACCTCGGGGAGGTCGTGGACCGGCCGGTAGGACCGCGCGAGTGGACCACCCTCAGCTCGCCGCTGGTCGCGGATGGAGCCGTCGCGGGTCGCCTGTTCGCAGCCCGATATGCCCCGGACGGCTTCGACGAAGACGACCGGAGGCTGCTCGAGCGGCTCGCGGCGCAGGTGGCCGCGGCGTTCGACCGCTCCGCGCGCGTGCAGAGCATCGCGAAGGACTACGCCCACACCCTCGAACTGCTGTCTGCCGCGCTCGACTCGGGCGAGGGCATGGAGCCCGGCCACGCCGGCGAGGTGATGGGGTTCGCGCTGCTCATCGGTGAGGAGATGGAGCTTCCCGCCGACGACCTGGAGCTGTTGCGGCTCGCCGGGCTCGTGCACGACGTCGGCAAGATCGGCGTCTCCGAGGCGATCCTGCTGAAGCCGACGCGTCTGTCGGAGGAGGAGATGGCGGAGGTGCGTCGTCACTGCCGGATCGGCGCGTCGCTGATCGAGCAGGTGGAGTACCTCAACGCCGTGGCGCCCGTCGTGCTCCACCACCACGAGCGGTGGGACGGCCGGGGCTACCCGATGGGGTTGGCCGGTCCGCAGATCCCGCTGCTCGCGCGGATACTGGCCGTGGCGGACGCCTATGCGTCCATGTGCGCGGACACCCCCTACCGTGGGGCGTTGCCACCCGCGGTCGCCGAGGCCGAGCTCGCTGCGGCCTCCGGCACGCAGTTCGACCCCCTCGTCGTCGAGGCGTTCACCTCGGCTCTGCGCCGCGTGGAGGGGGCGGGATTGACCGGGCTGTTCCGCCAGGTCGGCAGTGAGCCCGGCCTGCCCGCATAGCCCGCTTCGCGGCCGACCCCTCGTCCTCGGCGGGCGCGGTGGTAGAATGCGTGCGCACCGTCCGTCGCCGCACTGCCGACCGAAAGGGCCTCCTTGGGCACCAGCCGCTTCGTGGCTCAAGCCGGCGTCATCGCGGCCGTCTACGGCGCGGTGACGATCGCCGTCCTCCAACTGCCCAGCCAGCTGGGGTGGGGCCTCGTGCAGTTCCGGCTCAGCGAGGCGGTGACCGTGGTAGCGCTGTTCACGCCCGCTGCGGTCCCGGGCTTGGCGCTGGGGTCCGTGGCGGCGAACCTCTTCTTACTGGCTCAGGTGGGCCCCATCGCGTTGCTCGACGTGGTCTTCGGCTCGCTTGCGACCCTGCTCGGCGCCGCCTGGACGTGGCGGCTGCGCGCCCGGCCGGCCCTCGCGCTCCTCGGGCCGGTGGTCGCCAACGCGCTCATCGTGCCGGCGTACCTGCCGCTCGTCCTCGCGGGCCTGGGCCTGTACCGGGTGCCCCTGCTCGGGATCGACCTGGAGGGGGCGTGGCTGCCGATGTATCTGTTCGGAGTGGCTGCGGTAGGCTTGGGCCAGACGACGGTCGTGTACGGCCTGGGCTGGCCCCTCCAGGCCGCTCTGCGCCGACTCAAGGTCGGCTTCTGACCGGAGCGTAGCGACCCGTCTTCGGGAGGTGTGTGCGTGGATCCGCGTGCGGCACGGAGGACGGCCGAGGAACATATCGGGCAGACCGGCGGCTTCCTCATCCAGGACGCCGACGGCACGTGCCGTGAGTGCTGGGGCTGCGTCCGGTTCTGCCCCGCGCACGCGATCCGGGTGGCCGACGGCCGCAGCGAGGTCATCCAGGAGAAGTGCGTCAAGTGCGGGCTTTGCGTCTCCGAGTGCGGCAACTGCGGGCACTTCGTGCGCGACGACACGCCGGCGGTGGAGGCCCTGCTGGCGTCGGGCCGTCCGGTGGTGGCCGTGTTGGCCACCGAGTTCGTCGCGGCGATGTACCCCACGACCCCCGTCCAGCTCGAGGCGGCGATGGAGGCGGCGGGCTTCTACGCCGTGGAGAGCACGCTGCTCGGCGAGGAGATGGTCGCGGGCGCCTACGAGCGCCTCCACGCGCGCGACGGCGGGCTGTTCGTCCTGCGATCCACCTGCGCCGTCGCCGTCTCGTGGGTGGAGCGCTACCACCCCGCCCTCGTCCCCGCCCTCGCTCCTCTCGTGCCGCCGTACGTCGCACAGGCCCGGCTCGTCCGGGCGCTCTACCCCGAGGACACCGCCATCGTGTACGTGAGCCCCTGCTACGCGCGCAAGGACGAGATAGCCGATGAGGGCGTGGCCGACGCCGTGGACGCCGCCATCGACTTCACCGAGCTGAAGCGTCTGCTCGCCCGCAACCCCGCCGAGCCCCCGCCCCCCAAGCGGGGCGCCAGGCGCCCGTCCGCGCTCAAGGAGGTCTCGCTGACCGACGGGTTCCCTCGTCGCGCCGTCGAGGAGGGAGGGTCGCGCACAGGCGGGATGGTCGTCACGAGAGGTCTTCGGCAGCTCGACGAGCTGCTGCGCGCGATGGAGCACGGGGAAGCGGGGCCGGCGGTGGTGGACATGCTCAACTGCGAGGGATGCATCGACGGCCCGGCCGTTGCGCCCGGCATGTCGGTCTTCGCGAGGCGCAACCTGGTCGCCGCGGAGCGCGAGGCACACCGGAAGACGGCGGTCGGCAGCAGGGCGCTGCTGCGCTACCTTCCCTCGGTGGAGCTGCGCCGCTCCTTCAAGCCCCGGCCCCTCTTGCTTTCCGCGCCCGCTCCCGAGGAGATCGACGCGGAGCTCGCGCGCGGGGAGTTCCGGTCCCGGGCCGAGGCGCTGGACTGCGGGGCCTGCGGGAGCCGGACGTGCGTCGAGCACGCCGTCGCGGTCCTGCGCGGCGACTCGAGCTGGGACATGTGCTTCCCGCTGCAGAAGAGACGCCTGACGCGCTGCAAGGCGTCTCTCGCCGAGTCGAGCACGCTCGACGCCCTCACCGGGCTCTGGAACCGCCGTGTGTTCTCCGAGCGGCTCGCCGAGGAGTCGGCGCGCGCCGCGCGCTACGAGACCCCGCTGTCGCTGCTCATGCTCGACGTGGACGACTTCAAGGGAGTCAACGACCGGTTCGGGCACGTCGCCGGGGACTGCGTGCTCGCCGCGGTGGGCAAGGCGATGCGCGACTCCCTGCGCGCCACGGACATGCCCGCCCGCTTCGGCGGCGACGAGTTCGCCGTCATCCTGCCGGGCACGACCGCCCAGGAGGCGCGTCGCGTGGCCGAGAAGCTGCAGGCCGCGCTGCGGGCCCTCACCTTCTCCTTCGAGGCCGACGGGTATACTCGGGAGGTGGGTGTCAGCGTGTCGGTGGGAGGGGCGTCCCTCGCGCGGCCGCGCTGGGACCCGACCGAGCTGCTGGAGGCCGCCGACCGAGCGATGTACGCGGCGAAGGGCTCGGGAAAGGACCAGGTGAGGGTCTCCTCGGAGTAGGGAGCCGGCGTGCGGCAGGCGCTGCTGTGGGAGCCTCAGGGGAATCGCGTCCGCTGCCGCCTCTGCCCGCACGGCTGCAGGATCGCCGAGGGCCGCGCCGGCATCTGCGGGGTGCGGCGGAACGTGGACGGCACGCTGATGGCGATGACCTACGGTCGCATCTCGTCGATCGCGGTGGACCCCATCGAGAAGAAGCCGGTCTTCCACTACTTCCCCGGCACGAACGTGCTCTCCATCGGCAGCGTGGGCTGCACGATGCGATGCGGGCACTGTCAGAACTGGCAGATCAGCCGGCTGAAGCCCGAGGAAGCCGAGGATCAGCTGCACGAGCTGCCCCCGGAGCGCGTCGTCGACATGGCTCACAAGTACAGGTGTCCGGGCGTCGCGTTCACCTACAACGAGCCGGTGATATGGGTCGAGTACGTCGTGGATGTCGCTCGCGCCTGCCGCGAGGCCGGGCTCTACACCGTCATGGTCACGAACGGATGGATCACGCGCGAGGGATTGGACCTCATCGGCCCGCTGATCGACGTGTGGCGGGTGGACGTGAAGGGCATCACCGACGAGCAGTACCGTAACCTGTGCAAGGTGCCGAGGATCGAGCCGGTGCTCGAGATGGCGGAGCAGGCCAGGATCCACTGGCGGATGCACGTCGAGGTCGTCACCAACGTCGTCCCGACGATCAACGACGACGAGGCCACGCTGCGCGGGATCGCCCATTGGATCCACGAGGCGCTCGGTCGCGAGATCCCCTGGCACGTCACCCGCTTCTTCCCGTACCTCGACCTCGCCGAGCTTCCCCCGACGCCCGTGGAGACGCTGCGTCTCGCGCGGGACATCGGCCGTGCCGAGGGGCTGGACTTCGTGTACCTCGGGAACGTGGCCGAGGACGGGTCGGAGGACACCCTCTGCCCCGAGTGCGACGCCGTCGCCGTCCGCCGCTCGCGGTACAGCGTGGTGGACCAGCGCGCGAGGGACGGCGAGTGCGCCCGGTGCGGACGGCAGCTCAACATGGTGCAGTGAGGGGATGACGTGGGGACCGGAGGCGGACTGCGCGAGGGCGGGATCGTCCCGAGGGTCCTGCTCTTCTTCGACTACACGTGCCCGTTCTGCTACGTGGACTCCCACCGCTTCTCCAGGTTGCGGCGCGAGCGCGAGGTGGAGGTCGTCCCGTGTCCGCTGGAGCTGCGGCCGGACCTGCCCGCCGAGGGGCTGAGCGTCGAGGAGCTCGGCGGGGGCCACTCGGAGCGCGTCGAGGCCTATCTGCTCAGGACGGCGCGACGGGAGGGCTTCCCGATGCGGCTGCCGGAGCACGTGCCGAACACGCACGCGGCGATGGTCCTCGGCGAGGTCGCCCGGGACGGCGGCGCCGAGACGCACTGGCGCGTCCACATGGGGGTCTTCCACGCGTACTACGGCGAGGAAGCCGACATAGGCGCCCGCGACGTGCTACTGACGGTAGCGGGCAAGGAGGGCCTGGACGAAGAGGCGGTGACGGCCGCGTGGGAGGGGGGTCTCTACGACGAGCGGCTGGACGCGTTCGGGAATCTGGCGGCGCACCTGGGGATCCAAGCCACGCCCGCGGCCATCATCTGCAACGAGCTCGTGATCGGGTCGAGGCCCTACGGGGTGATCGCCGAGGCCGTGGAGCGCTGCATGCTTCGCCGGGACGCCGCGGAGGCCGAGCCCGAGGAGGTCTCGTCCACGGGGGAGGACGCCGCCACCGACAATCGCCGCCCATAGCGGTATCATCTCTACTGCCGCCTCCACCGAGGCGCCGAACCTGCGAGCGTGAGGTGTGCGAATGGCCCCGTGTGTGATCGTCCCGACCTTCTGGACGCGCCGACGCGCCCGTGGAGGTTCCGACCTTCTGGCGGTCTACGACCACCCCACCCCCATCGACAGCGACGGGACGCTGCCCGACTGTCTGCGCTCCCTGGAGTCGCTGCCAGGGTTGGGGAAGGTCGTGCTCATCGTCGCGGCGACCGACACCGGGATCGAGCACGCCGCCGAGGACCGGGTGCGGGAGATCCTGGCGGACTTCCCGGGCATCGACGCGCTCGTCTTCGGGCCGGCCGAGCTGGGGTCGCTCCACCGCCGGCTGGAGCAGCTCGAGTTCGCCGACATGATCGGCGGTGTCACGCTGCACGGGTACGGAGCGGTACGCAACCTCGGGCTCATCGTCTGCGCGGCACTGGGCTGCGAGACCGCGCTGTTCATCGACGACGACCAGGTCGTGGTCGACGAGGACTTCCTGCAAGTGGCGCAAGGGGGCATCGGCGAGAACGTCGACGACCGGGTGGTCCTGGCCAAGACCGGGTACTACGTGGATCCCGAGGGGCGCTACCGGCGCCACGGCGAAGCTCACTGGTCCGACTCGTTCTGGCGGGTCAGCGACGCGTTCAACCAGGCTCTGTCCATCGTGGACGCGCCCCCCCGGCTGCGCATGAGCCCGCTCGCCTTCGGGGGTTGCATGATCCTGCACAAGGACATGTTCGTGAACGTCTCGTTCGACCCGTGGGTCGTGCGCGGGGAGGACGTCGACTACGTCATCAACGCCCGCATGCACGGCGGCGACGTCTTCCTCGACGGGCGCTGGAAGCTCGTCCACCAGCCGCCGAAACTGCCCAGCGAGGCGCTCCAGTTCCGGCAGGACGTCTACCGGTTCATCTACGAGCAACGCAAGCTCGAGTTCGCCAAGTCGCAGGTCGACCTCCGCCAGGTGACCCCCGAGTCGCTGATGCCCTTCCCGGGCGAGTTCGTCGGCGGCTCCGTCGTGTGGCGGGCCGTGGCGACGGCCCTGCTGCGAGCGCTCGCCGGGCGGGAGCGCGGCGCGTACGTGCGCGCGGGCAGGGCCGCTCTCAAGGAGGCCGCCGAGTACGCCCGGGAGAACTGCGACAACTACTTCGCGTTCCAGCGCCGATGGCCGATCCTGATGGATCGCGTCTGGGAGGACGTCGCCCTCAAGACGCTCTTCGCGGGCGAGCGCCGCGTCGACCGTGGCGCGATCACGGGGCGCTTCCCGGCCGTGGGTCCCAAGCCACGGAGCGAGTAGGGGCGTGCGCGATCTCGTCTTCGGCTTGCTGGTCGGGCTCGCTTCCGGCTTCCTGTCCGGACAGTTCGGCATAGGCGGCGGGTTGATCACGACGCCGGCCATCCGTCTGCTGCTCGGACGGCCCGCGCTCATCGCGGTCGGCACGCCGCTGCCGGTCATCGTGCCGACCGCCGTGGTCGGCGCCCTGTCGTACACACGCGCACGCCTCTCCGACGTGAGGGGCGGTCTCGTCGTCGGCGCCGTGGGGGCGGCGTTCGCCGTCCCGGCGGCCCTCGTCGTGCCGCTCGTCGGCGGGGGCGTCGTGATGGTGGTCACGGCCGTGCTCATCGCGTACATGGCGGTCGACATGCTCTTGATGGCCCTGCGCCCGGTCGAGGTGTCCGCGCTCGAAGGCGAGGGTGGCGCGGAAGGGGCGGCGCGTGCGGCCACCGAGGTGACCGAGGAGGAGTTCGCCGAAGTGGTGCCGCCTGCCGCCCACCCGCGTCCGAGGGCCGGGCGGCTGGTGCTGCTCGGCGTCGCGGCGGGCCTGTACTCGGGCTTCTTGGGGCTTGGCGGAGGGTTCATCGTCGTACCCGTGCTGACCAGGTGGTTCGGGTACCCCATCAAGCGCGCGATCGGGACGAGCCTCATCGCCATCTCGTTGATGGCCCTGCCCGGGAGCGTGACCCACTACGCCCTGGGCAACGTCGACCCCGTGCTCGCTCTCCTCCTGGCCGTCGGCGTGGTTCCCGGTTCGCTGCTGGGAGCGCGCGTGACGCGGTACGCCAGGGAGCGTACGGTGCAGGTCGGGTTCGCGGTGCTGCTGCTGGTCGTCGGCGCCATGCTCGTGCTCGCCGAGGCGGTGTCGCTGTGAGCGCGCGCGCGGTGCTTCGCCCCGCTCCGGCCGAAGAGCTCGCCGCCCTGTGGCCCGCGGCGAGGGCGTCGAACCTCTTCGAGACGTTCGACGAGTTCGAGAGGTACAGGGCCGACGGCGTCTGGAGGGTGCTCATGACCTCCGAGGGCGAGGCGGCGGTCCTCGGCTCGTGGCGGCCGCGCTCGCCCATCTGCGCGATCAAGGGACTGTGGTGCGATGAGGGCAGAGTGTGCGACCTGGTGCGCGACGTCATGGCCGTCGCCTCTGCCCAGGGCTTCGAGCGCGTGCTCAGTCCGCTCGTGCCCAAGGAGAGCGCGCCCGTCTACGAGCGCGCGTGCATGCGCCTGGCCGAGACCATCGTGACGTTCAGGCTCGCCGAGCCCTCGATGATCGCCGAGGTCCGGCCCGGGCTCGTGCGGCCCGGATCGCTGGCCGACGCGCGAGCGGTGCTGGCCGTCGACCGCTCCGCGTTCGATGGGTTCTGGCGCTACGACGCCGAGACCCTCGGGGGGTACCTCGGGACCGAGCGGCTGGCCGTGGCCGAGGTGGGCGGAGAGGTCATCGGCTATACTCTCAGCACGGTCAAAGGCGCGGTCGGCACGTTGGGCAGGCTCGGCGTCGCCGAGCGGCACCGCCGGCGCGGCGTCGGGACCCAGCTGCTCGCCGAGTCCGTCGGCTGGATGACGCGGCAAGGCGCTCGCACGGTCACGCTGTGCACCCAGGAGCACAACGCCGGCTCGAGGCGGCTGTACGCCCGAGCGGGCTTCCGTGAGATGCCCGGTCGCCTCGTCTTCCTGCTCTCGGACCCCTTGACCGAGGATAGGCGCACCTGACGGGAGGCCGGATGTACCCCGGCAGAAGGGTCCTCATCGACGTCGCGCTCATGACGACGGTGGCCGCGCTCACGGTCATCGCGGGCGCGTCGCTGGCGTTCAGGCTGCCGCGGTACGTGACGGTCGCCGCCATCGCCGGCCTCGTGATGGTGGCGATGGGGATGGTGGTGGCCCGCTTCATCACGCGGCCCGACCACCTCAGGGCGATGCAGTCGCACAGCATCCTGGACATCGCGAACGCGAGCCTCGCGCATCTTCGGCGTGGCCTCGACGGCGAGACGGCGCAGGAGGTGTGCCGTCTCGCCCTGACGGAGACGGAGGCCGCGGCCGTGGCGATCACCGACACGGAGCGCATCCTCGGCTTCGCGGGTATCGGCGAGGACCACCACCACACCGGCGGGCCCATCCTCACGCGGGCGACGTGCGAGGCGCTCGAGACGAACGAGCACCGGATCCTGGAGACGCGCACGGAGATCGGCTGTTCGAAGCGCGACTGCCTGCTCCGAGCCGCGATCGTGGTCCCGCTCGAGATGCGAGGGCAGGCCGTCGGGACCTTGAAGTTCTACTACACGACCCCGCGATTGCTCAACGAGACCCAGGTCACGATGGTGGAGGGGCTCGCCAAGCTCCTCTCCACCCAGCTGGAGCTCTCCGAGCTGGAGCTTCAGACGCAGCTCGCCACCCGCATGGAGCTGAAGGCCCTGCAGGCGCAGATCAACCCCCACTTCCTGTTCAACACGATCAACACGATCGCCATGCTGATCCGCACGGACCCGGCCGAGGCGCGCAGGCTCCTTCGGGACTTCGCCACGTTCTACCGCCGGACGCTGGACACGGGCGACGAGCTCATCCCGCTCGAGCGGGAGCTCGAGTACGTTCGCGCGTACGTGAGTTTCGAGCGGGCACGCTTCGGCGACCGGGTCAGCGTGACCGAGACGGTGGCGCGCGAGGCCCTCGGCGTTCAGGTGCCCGCGTTCATCCTCCAGCCGATCGTGGAGAACGCGATCCAGCACGGTATGCGGCCCCGCGAGCCGCTGCACGTGCGCATCGAAGCGGAGCTGGCCGACGGCTGCCTCCTGCTGCACGTCCTCGACGACGGCGTCGGCATCGAGGCGTCGCGCCTGCCGGTGCTGCTCGAACCGGGGGCGGCGCGCGGACTCGGGATCGCGTTGCGCAACGTGCACGACCGCCTGCGCGGCAACTACGGCCCCGGTTCGGGGCTCGAGGTCGAAAGCCGCGAGGGGGAGGGCACGAAGGTCACGCTCACACTACAATTGGAGCCCGGCAGCAGGTGCGGTGCGGACGAGGCGCGGGTCGCGGGCGGAGCGGAGGTGTCGGATGCCCCTTAAGGCCTTGGTGGTCGACGACGAGGCGCCCGCGCGCGCCGAGTTGCGCTACCTCCTCGAGGAGGCGGGCGGGGTCGAGGTGGTCGGCGAAGCGGGCAACGCCGTCGAAGCGCTGCAACTCATCAAGGCGATCCCGTACGACGTCGTCTTCCTCGACGTGGAGATGCCGGGGCTCACCGGCATCCAGCTCGCCGAGGTGCTCACCAGCCTCGAGAAGAGCCCCTCCCTCGTCTTCGTGACCGCCTACAGCGAGCACGCCGTCAAGGCCTTCGAGGTGGCGGCCACCGACTACCTCGTCAAGCCTGTCGAGCTGACGAGGCTCAAGCAGGCGATCGAGCGCATCTCGCCCGCCGAGGAGGCGCGGGTGGAGCGGATCCCCGTGGAGAAGGCGGGCCGGAAGCTGCTCGTGGCCGTCGAGGACATCTACTATGTGATGGCCAAGGACGACTACAGCTACCTGCACACGGACGGAGAGCGGTACCTCTCGACGATCTCGCTCGCCGCGCTGGAGGGGAAGCTGGAGCGGCAGGGGTTCTTCCGCGTCCACCGCCGCTTCCTGGTGAACCTCTCGAAGGTGCGCGAGGTCGTCCCCATGTACGGAGGCACGCTCCTGCTCACGGTCACCGACCGTGCCGGCACGCAGGTCCCCGTCTCCCGCCGGCGGGTCTCCTCGCTGAAGAAGGCGCTGGGTCTGTAGGCCCGTCGCGCCTCTTCCCGAACCCCCCCTCGTCCCGGCTCGTCGGCGCCGCTCGCCGGCGCGCGGGGGGACCCCGCCCGTCCCGGGTCGCCCCCGATGCCGTCCGCCGCCGCCGTGGCCCCGCTCGCCGACGCCACCCCTCCGTCCGCGGCAGGTCCGTACTGCGTTTCCGCAGGTCGGGCATACCGTTGTACACGGAAGATCCGGCGTGTGTGCGAGCACTGGGAGGAGGAGGTGAACCGCATGAAGGTGTGCATCAAGGGCGCCGCGGAGCAGGTGAAGCTCGGCGACATCCAGGAGGTGTGCCGCGATTTCGACCGCATCCTCCTGCCGACGGACGGGTCCGAGCCCTCGGTCGCGGCTACCGAGGTGGCAGTGATCCTCGCCAAGACACTGGGCGCCAGTGTCAAGGCGATCTTCGTGGATACCGGCTACGAGCAACTGGAGTACCCCGAGGAGCAGATGTCCGAAGAGGTGTACGAGGGGGTGCACCCGTCGATCAAGGGCCTCGCCATCGCCAAGACGATGTGCGAGCGGAACGGCGTCGATTGCGAGGTCGAGGTCATCAAGGGGGGCGTCGCCAAGCGTATCGTGGCCGTCGCCCAGGAGTACGACGCCGACATGATCGTCATCGGCGACACCGGCCGGACGGGGCTGCGCAGGATCGCCCTCGGCAGCGTAGCCGAGACGGTCGTCAAGGCGTCCGCCATCCCGGTCCTGGTCATCAAGTCGGACTGATCCCGGCCGCAGCCGCGGCCGGACGTCATCGAAGGAGGCATGAGAGGTGACGGACTTCGTCAACACCGCTCAGGGAGCGGCGGAGGTCGGGGCGTTCGTGCAGCACGGCGACCACGTCGACACGATCGAGAGCGTCGATGCCGTGTTCAGGGAGCAGCGCAAGCTGAGCTTCGCATACGGAGCGGTGTTCTTCCTGGTCACGCTCGCCATACCGCTGCTCACGGTGAGCGTGCCTGCCTGGTACACCACTCCCGTCTGGGGCGGCTTCACCTTGAACTACCTGTTCGTCTCGCTGCTCTACTACGTCTTCCTGTGGGTTCTCGCCTGGACGTACATCAGGAAGGCCGACAAGCTCGACGAGCGACTCCTGCACCTCGCCGAGGAGCAGACGCGCAACGGCGCGGGGGTGACCAGCGGTGGGTAACCTGAACGTCATCGCCATCGTCATGGTCATCGGCCTGACCATCTTCACGGTGGGCCTGGCCATCTTCACCCGGCGCTTCACGAGGACGACCGCGGACTTCTATCTCGCCGGACGGAAGGTGGGGACCCTGGCGAACGCCTCGGCGATCTCGGGCGACTACCTGTCGGCGGCGTCGTTCCTCGGCGTGGCCGCCGCCGTCTACGCGTCCGGCCTCGACGGTGTCTGGTACGCCGCGGGCTTCGCGGGCGGCTTCATCGTGGTCGTGCTCTTCATCGCATCGGCGCTGAGGCGCTTCGGGGAGTACACGGTGGCGGACTTCGCCTACGGAAGGTTCGGCAGCGACCGTATCCGTCTGGTGACGGTGCTCATGGTGCTGCTCGTCAGCCTCTTCTACATGGCGCCTCAGATGTACGGCGCGGGCACGACCTGGACGGTGTTGGTGGGAGAGGGCTTCTTCGGGATGTCGCCGTACAACACCGGCGTCGTGATCGTGTCCGCGATCATCATGTTCTACGTGGCGATGGGCGGCATGAAGGGCACCACCCTCAACCAGATCTTCCAGTTCTGGTGGCTGTTCCTTGCCATGTTCCTGGTCGTCATCTTCGCGTTCGCCAAGGGGTTCAGCTACCCGCAGGCGCTCGCGGACGTCACCGCCGAGAACCACACCGAGGTCAAGGCGATGACCGTCGCGCAGCTGACCGCCCCCGGTCCGAACGGGAAGGCGCCCATCGACACGGCGCGCGAGACCATGACCCCCGAGGGTCTCGCCGCGGTGGAGGCAGCGGTCGCGGCGGGGGATCCCGAGGCCACGGTGCCCGTGCTCATGCCGGCCGTGAACAAGCTGCATGAGCTGCGCGACATGTTCTTCAACGAGCCCGGCCATCGCTACAACTCCTTCGACCAGTTCTCGATGGTGCTCGCGCTCGTGCTCGGCACGGCCGGCCTACCCCACATCCTCAACCGCTACTACACGAACCCTTCCGGGGCGGCGGCGCGGCGCTCGACCTTCTGGGTCCTGGTCTTCATCGGCACGTTCTACATCCTCGCGCCGATCGCGGGGCTCGCGGGCCGGCTGATCCTGGACGACACCTTCCGCTCGGGGGCGGGCACCGGTAACGCGGCCTTCGTGGACGGCCTGCTCCTGAAGTCGGATGCGGTCATGCCCACGCTCGCGCAGGTGCTCGGCGGCCAGTGGCTGCTCGGCATCGTCGCGGCAGGGGCGTTCGCCGCGATGTTCTCGACCACGGGCGGGCTGCTCATCGCCGCGGCCTCGGCGATCGGGCACGACGTGTACGAGAAGTACATCGACAAGGGTGCGACCGAGATCAAGAAGGTCGTCGTGGGCAAGGGCGCGGTGATGCTCTTCGCGTTCGTCGCTCTGGGCATCGGCCTGGGCATCCCGGCGGTCGGTCTGGACAAGGCGTACCCGGCGCTCATCGCCATGATGGTCACCTGGGCGTTCGCGGTCGGGGCGGGCGCCTTCGTGCCGCTGCTGCTCACGGGCATCTGGTGGAAGGGCACGACCGAGCGCGGCGCCATCGCCGGCATGATCGTCGGCGGCGGCGGGTCGATCTTCTTCATCTTCATGAACATCCTGAACCAGCTCGGCAGGCTGCCGAGCGAGGGCTTCCTCGCCTTCATGGGCAGCCTCACCTTCCCGACGCTGTTCACGTTCCCGGCGGCGCTGCTGACGATCATCGTCGTGAGCAAGATGGACGGGCAGCTGCCCAAGAACGTCGACGAGATCTGGATGCGGATCCATGGCACCGCTCACGAGCGGCACGAGCGCCAGCTCGGTCTGGACAAGGTCAGCACCATGTTCCAGAAGGGCGGCGAGTAGAGAACCCCCCAAGGGGCGAGGATGCCGCTGCGGCGCTCTCCTCGGAG
>JACUUM010000010.1 GCA_014859305.1 Coriobacteriia bacterium | reverse complement strand
GTGAGCGGGTAGTCCGCAGCGTCGCACTTGGTGAGCCACAAGCCCTGTCCGATCGCGGCCGCCGCCGGCCCGTGCAGAGCGATCAACCGCAGGTCGCGGCGGACCTCCAGCACAGAGAGCGTCCGCCCGGCGACGCGCGCGAAGGGGACGATCCTCGGACCCTGATCGGCGAGTGGCGTGCGCCGAAGGAGCGTCTCGGCCACCGCCGCCTCCAAGCCGTCCCCGGCGTAGAGGTGACCGACCGCCTCCTCCGGCACGTCGAACCTCCCGCCGGAACGCTCTCCCGCCGCGACGTTCGTGTAGTCCGCTCCGAGTGTGTCGCTGCGATGGATGCGCCACAGCCGGCTTCCCGAGAGCAGCGTCTCGACCGCGGGAGGTCCGACGACCCCGTGCGCCGGCGGACGCCGGCGTTGCCCCTCCCAGGAATCCCCCGCTCGCACCGATCCCCCAGCGGACACTAGTAGCCTTCGGCGGTGTCCCGCGCCGCCTCGGTCAGCACGGCTTCGTCGTCACGCGAGCCGAGCACGTCCTTCGGCGGGCGCCCCAGCCAGCCATCCGGCGTCACCCACCACGACGCGACCCCCCAGGGGTCGTCGGCGGCGCCGAGGATGCGGTTCGCGGCGAAGGCGGCCGGCCATACGCGCCGGCGCTCCTCGTCGAACTGGAAGGCGGGGTAGAGGTACTGGTTCTGGTGAGGCACCCCCACGATCTCGCCTCGCAGTCTGAGCCTGTTGGCGTACTGCCTCGGGTTCTTGGATCTGGAACCTAGCAGCGCCGAGACCGCCGACGCCGTGAGCATCTCCTCGTCCAACACCCCCGCGCGCGCCAGCCCGCGCAGAGCGGCCTCGTTGGCGATGTCGGCGGCCGAGTACGCGGGAAGCTCGATGCCCTCCACGAGCATGCGAGGCTCGCCGGCCAGCCCGGCCGCGACCTCTCCGCCGGCTAGCGCGGCGCGCATCATGGCGAGAAGCGAGAAACGGAAGCGGACCAGGTCCGGATCGTCGGAGGCGATCTCCGAGGTCAGCCGTACGAGCGCCTCTGCGCGTTCCCGGCTCGACCCGGCGCTCTCGATCGCGTCGAGAGCGGCCGCGTGAGGGCGTCGTTCGCGTGAGCGCGCGGCTGTGGGCATGGCAGCCTCCCGGTCGGGTACGCCTTATACGTTACCGCACCTCGGCGCTTCTGTATATGCCCGGTTCCGCCATCACGAGCCGTGATCCCGTCCGAGACACGAAGATGCTGCTCTCGGCGCTGGGCACCGTCGCCGGCCTCGTTGTGGGCATACCGCTCGGCAACCTCGTCCTCGTCGCGATCCAGTCCGTCGGGCTCGAGTTCGACTTCGTGTTCCCGTGGAGCGGGCTGATGGCCGCCGTGGCCGTGGGCCTCGTGTTCGCCGCGCTCGCCGCCCTCATCCCCGCACGTCAAGCGGCCAAGCTCGACATCATCCGCGCGCTGCGCTACGAGTGAGCCCTGGCCGGCTCCCGTAGCCGTTCCTCGGCCTCGGCCACCCGCCCGATCGTGCCCATCACGCTGTCGGGGTTGAGCGAGATCGAGTCGATGCCTGCCTCCACCAGGAACGCGGCGAACTCGGGGTGGTTGCTCGGCGCCTCGCCGCAGATGCCCACGGGCGTGCCGGCGGCGTGCGCTCGCTCGATGAGCTCGGCGATCGTGCGGCGCACCGCCTCGTGGTTCTCCTGGAACAGCGCGGCGAGGTCGGTCGAGTCGCGATCCACGCCGAGCACCAGCTGCGTGAGGTCGTTGGAGCCGATCGAGAAGCCGTCGAAGCGCTCGGCGAACAGGTCCGCCAGCGTCACGTTCGACGGGATCTCGGCCATCACGTAGACCTGCAGGCCCGCCTCTCCTCGGCGCAGGCCGTTCTCCGCCATCACCTCGAGGACGCGGTCGGCCTCCTCCGGGGTGCGGCAGAACGGCAGCATCACCACGACGTTGCGCAGCCCGACCTCCTCGCGCGCCCGTTTGATCGCGCGGCACTCGAGCGCGAAGCCCTCGCGGTAGCGCTCGTCGTAGTAGCGCGACGCCCCCCGGAAGCCCAGCATGGGGTTGGCCTCGGCGGGCTCGAACTCGCGTCCGCCGATGAGGGCGGCGTACTCGTTGGTCTTGAAGTCGCTCGTGCGCACGAGCACCGGGTCGGGGTGCTGCGAGGCCGCGATGCGCGCGATGCCGCTCGCGAGACGATCGACGAAGTACTCCGTCTTGTCCTCGTAGCCCCGCGTCAGGCGGTCGATCTCGCGCCTGGCGTCGGCGTCGGCCAGGTCGGGGTAGCGCACGAGCGCCATCGGGTGGATCGCGATCTCGTTGTTGATCACGAACTCCATGCGGGCCAGGCCGATGCCGCGCACCGGCAGCCTCCACCAGCGGAAGGCCGCCGCCGGCGAGGCGATGTTCATCATGATGCGCGTGCGCGTCTCGGGCACGTCCTCGAGCCTTATCTCCTCCGAGGAGAAGGCCAGCCGCCCGTCGTAGACGTATCCGGTCTCACCCTCGGCGCACGAGACCGTGACCTCCTGCCCGTCGCGCAGCACGTGCGTGGCCTCGCCGGTCCCGACGATGGCAGGCACGCCCAGCTCGCGGCTCACGATGGCGGCGTGCGACGTGCGGCCGCCGTGGTCGGTCACGATGGCGGCGGCGCGCTTCATGATCGGGACCCAGTCCGGATCCGTCATGCCGGTGACGAGCACGGCGTCGTCCTCGAAGCGGCCCATCTCCTTGGGGCTGCGGATCACGATCACCTTGCCCGCGGCCACCGCGTCGCCGATGGCCAGGCCCTGCACCAGCCGCTCGCCGCGCTCCTCCAGCCGGTAGGAGCGCAGCGACGCCGCCTCCCGCTGCGACACCACCGTCTCCGGCCGCGCCTGCACCACGAACAGCTCGCCGGACTCCCCGTCCTTGGCCCACTCCACGTCCATCGGCCGGCCGTAGTGGCGCTCGATCGCGTCCCCCCACCGCGCGAACCGCAGGATCTCGTCGTCGGTCAGCACGAACGCGCGCCGCTCGTCCTGGGTGGTGTCCACGGTCCGCGTCGCGTGCCCCCCGCCCGGCGCGTACACGACCTTGCGGGCCTTCTCGCCGAGGGTCTTCTCGATGACCGGCCGGAGGCGCGCGTCCGCGAGGAGCGGCTGGAAGACGCGGTACTCGTCGGGGTTCACCGTCCCCTGCACCACCGTCTCGCCCAGGCCGAAGTTCGCGTCGATCACGATCATGTCGGGGAAGCCGGTCTCGGTGTCCACGGTGAACATGACGCCGGCCCCGGCGAGGTCGCTCCGCACCATCTTCTGCACGCCCACCGACAGCGCCACCTGCATGTGGTCGAAGCCCTGCTCGCGCCTGTACGCGATGGCGCGGTCGGTGAACAGCGACGCGTAGCAGCGCCGGCAGGCGTCCAGCAGCTCCTCGGCGCCCACCACGTTCAGGAACGTCTCCTGCTGCCCCGCGAAGCTCGCGGTCGGGAGGTCCTCCGCGGTGGCCGAGGACCGTACGGCCACGTCGGCCTCCTCCACGCCGTAGCGGCGCGAGAGCTCCGCGTAGGCCTCGCGGATCTCCTCCGCGATGTCTTCGGGGAAGCGGCCGCGGCGGAAGAGGCGGCGGACGCGGGAGCCCGCCTCCTGCAGCGTCACCTCCTCGCGCTGAAGCGCCGCGAGCAGCTCCTCGAGGCGGTCACGGATGCCGCTGGCCTCGACGAACGCCCAGTAGGCCTCGGCGGTGGTCGCGAAGCCCCCGGGCACGCTCACCCGCTCGGCCCGCAGGCTCCGGATCATCTCCCCCAGCGAAGCGTTCTTGCCGCCCACGCTGGCGACGTCTTCGTTGGTCAGCTCCTCGAACCAGCGGATGTGCGCCATGGCGCTCCCCTCCTCGGGGTCTCGCGGCGCCGGGCGGCATCGGCTCCGGCCCGCGTCACGTTCCTCGTGCTCCTTCTTTACCCCCCGGCGGGCCGCGGCTCCGCCGTGCGTGCCACGCCGGCCGGCGGGCGGGAAGCGGCTGCCGCCCCGGCGAGCGGGCGAGGCGAACCCGCGGCGGCGGGGAATACCTGGAGAAGGTCTCCTCCGAAGGGATGTGGATGTCCCCTGCCGTGGACCGCCGCGCGCGGCAGCGAGCATATCGGGTGCGCGCCGCATCGGGCATCGCCCTGTACGTGCTGCTCGCGCTGGCGCCGCTCGTGCTGATGCTGCTCGCCCCGCTGCCGGCGGGACGCGAGTTCCTGCGGGAGCTCTCCGTGGCGCTCGCCTTCGCCGGCGCGGGCATCCTCGGGCTGCAGTTCGTCCTGTCGGCGCGGCTCCGCCGCCTGAAGGCTCCGTTCGGGATCGACGCCGTCTACCACTTCCATCGGCGCATGTCCTACGTGGCCCTGGGCCTCGTGCTCGCGCACCCGGTCCTGCTGTTCGTCATGGACCCCGCGCTGCTGGCGCTGCTGAACGTGTTCGCCGCGCCGTGGCGGGCGCGGGCGGCGGTCGCCGCCGTGGCCTCGCTCGGCGCGATCGTGGCCTCCTCGGTGTGGCGCCAGCGCTTCAAGCTGCGCTACGAGACCTGGCGCGGGTTGCACGACGTGCTGGCGGTCGCGGTGGTGGTGCTCGCGGTGCTCCACATGCAGGGCATCGGCCACTACGTCAGCGCCCCCTGGAAGCGCGCCCTGTGGATCGTCTACCCGACCCTGTGGGCGCTCGCGTTCGCGTGGGTGAGGGTCGGCAAGCCGCTGGTCAAGGCGCGGCGCCCGTACCGGGTCTCCGAGGTGCGCCGGGAAGGGCGGGACACGTGGACGCTGGCCTTCGAGCCGCAGGGTCATCCCGGCATGGGCTTCCTGCCCGGTCAGTTCGCGTGGGTGACGCTGCGGCGCTCGCCGTTCTCGCTGGAGGAGCACCCGTTCTCGTTCTCCTCGGCGGCTCCCGCCGGGAAGAGCGGGTTCGAGATGACCGTGAAGGAGCTCGGGGACTTCACGTCGCGCATCGGCGAGGTGGAGCCGGGCGAGGTCGCATACCTCGACGGCCCGTACGGGGCGTTCACCACGGACCGCTACGACGCGGCGGGCTACGTGCTGATCGCCGGCGGCATCGGCATCACGCCGGTCATGAGCGTGCTGCGCACCGCCGAGGAGCGCGGCGACGACACGGCGTGCACGCTGGTCTTCGCCGCCAAGGCCGAAGAGGACCTCGTGTTCCGCGAGGAGATCGGCCGGCTCTCGGACGTCCTGCCGCTCAAGGTGGCCTACGTGCTGGAGGAGCCGCCCGAGGGCTGGACGGGCGAGCGCGGGTTCGTGACGCGGGAGCTCCTCGAGCGCTACGTGGCCGAGCCGCTCGAGCGCGACTACTTCCTCTGCGGCCCCCCTGCGATGCTGGACGCCGTGAGCGCGGCCCTGGCCGAGATGCGCGTCCCCGCGCGGCGCGTCCACTACGAACGCTTCGCGCTGGTGTAGGTGGGAGATGCGATACCGGTACGCGGACATCCTGACGATCCTCACGGCGGCCGCCGCCGTCGCCCTCGCCCTCGCGTTCGCTCTGGAGCGGTCGAGATGACGCGGCGGCGGACGGAGGACGTGGAGCCGGGACGGCGGAGCTGCGCCGCGGGCGCCTTCCCCGGCCCCGGCATCGACGCGGTGGTCTTCGACCTCGACGGCGTGGTGACCGAGACCGCGCACGTGCACGCCGCGGCGTGGAAGCGCACCTTCGACGAGTACCTCCGGCTGCGCAGCGAGCGCACCGGCGAGCCGTTCCGCCCGTTCTCCGACGAGGACTACGCCCGCCACGTGGACGGCAAGCCCCGTTACGACGGCGCCCGCGCCTTCCTCGAGTCGCGGGGCATCTCGCTCCCGGTGGGCGACCCGGCAGACGCGCCCGGAGCCGAGACCGTAGCCGGGTTGGCGAACGCCAAGAACGAGCGGTTCCTGCGAGTGCTGGCCGAGGAGGGAGCCGAGTCGTACGCATCCTCGGTGCGACTCATCCGCGAGCTGCGCGACGCGGGCGTACGCACGGCGCTGATCACCGCGAGCCGCAACGGCCGGGCGGTCGCCGACGCCGCCGGCGTGACGGGGCTCTTCGACGCGATCGTGGACGGAGCCGACGCGGAGGAGGCGGGCCTGGCGGGCAAGCCCGCGCCCGACGTCTTCCTCCACGCCGCCCGGCTGGTGGGCGTGCCGAAGGAGCGAGCCGCGGTGGTGGAGGACGCGCAGGCCGGCGTGGAGGCCGGCCGCCGCGGCGGCTTCGCGCTCGTGCTCGGCGTCGACCGGTTCGGCCGGGCCGAGGAGCTGCGGCGCGCGGGCGCCGACCGGGTGGTGGGCGACCTCGGCGAGCTGGCGGCGGACGCGCGCGGACCGGGCGCGGAGGGCGCGGGCGGGGCGGGGCGCGCCGGGCGACGCCTGCTGAGCGAGCTTCCCTCGGCGCTCGACGCCTGGCCGGAGATCGTCGAGCGGCTCGCTCGCGGCCGACCGGCCGCCTTCCTGGACTTCGACGGAACGCTGGCCCCCATCGTGGACCGCCACGCCGAAGCGGCGATGCCGCCCCCCGTGCGCGAGGCGGTCACCCGGCTGGCCGGCGTCGTCCCCGTCGCGATCGTAAGCGGGCGCGACCTCGCCGATGTGCGGCAGCGGGCCGGGGTCCCGGGCGTCTACTACGCCGGCAGCCACGGCTTCGAGATCGTCGCGCCCGACGGCACGCCCGTCGGCGGGGAGCGGGCGCGCGGGTTCGAGCGCTTCCTCCCCGCTCTAGAGCGCGCCGAGGAGGAGTTGCGCCGCGGGCTGGCGGGCCTTCCCGGCGTCGCGCTGGAGCGCAAGCGCTACACCATCGCCGTGCACTACCGCCTGGCGCCCCCCGAGGCGGTGCCGGCGGCGAGGCGCGCCGTCGAGCATGCCGCGAGCTCCTCGGGCACGCTCCGCATGACCGGCGGCAAGAAGGTCTTCGAGCTGCGGCCGGACATCGACTGGGACAAGGGCGAGGCGCTGCTGCTGCTGCTCCGGGTGCCCGGGCTCGGCGGCCCGGCCGCCGTTCCGCTCGTGCTGGGTGACGATGTCACCGACGAGGACGCCTTCGCGGCGGTCCGCTCCTGTGGCGTGGCGGTCGCCGTGCTGGGCGAGGAGGACCGGCCGACGCTCGCGCACTACTCGCTGGACGACGTCGGGCAGACCGGCGAGCTCCTCGGCCGCCTGGCGGGCGAGCTGGGTGAGAGGGGTGCGGGATGAGCGAGTGGCTGCTGTCCTATCGGGACTACCGCCCAGAGGAGGAGGGTCACCGGGAGGCGCTGTGCACCGTGGGCAACGGCTACTTCGCAACCCGCGGCGCGGCACCGGAGTCCGTCGCCGACGGCATCCACTACCCGGGGACGTACGTGGCCGGCCTCTACAACAGGCTGACCAGCGAGGTCGCAGGCGAGACGATCGAGAACGAGAGCATGGCCAACGTCCCGAACTGGCTGCCGCTGACCTTCCGGGTCGGGGACGGGCCGTGGTTCGACGTGGACGCGGTCGAGATCCTCGAGTACGTTCAGGAGTTCGACGTGCTCCGGGGGCTGCTCACCCGCCGGGTGAGGTTCAGGGACGGTTCCGGTCGGACGACCCGCCTCGCGCAGCGGCGGTTCGCTCACATGCGCAAGCCGCACCTTGCCGGGCTGGAGACGGTCCTGCTCGCCGAGGACTGGTCGGGAAGGATCACCGTCCGTTCCGGGATCGACGGCAGGGTCACGAACGCCGGCGTGGAGCGGTACCGGGCGCTGGCGAGCGAGCACCTCGAGCCCGTCGGCGAGGGGGAGGCCGACGCCGAGACCGTCTGGCTGGCCGTGCGCACGACCCAGTCGCAGCTGCGAGTGGCCGAGGCGGCGCGCGTGCGCGTGTGGCGCGACGGCGAGCAGGACGTGGTCGAGAGGCGGCTCGTGCGCGAGGGGGCCTACGTGGCGCACGAGTTCGACCTCGAGCTCGAGAGCCGCCGCTCCGTGTCCGTGCAGAAGGTGGCCTCCATCTACACGTCGCGTGACCTGGCCGTCTCGGAACCGGTCCTCGACGCGCGGGAGGCCGTGCGCCGCGCGGGTGGCTTCGAGGGCCTGCTGCGGAGCCACTCCCTGGCCTGGGACCACCTGTGGCGCCGCTTCCAGATACGGGGGCACGAGCGCGAGGAGGACCAGCGGATCCTCAACGTGCACGTCGCCCACCTGCTGCAGGTCGTCTCCGAGAACTCGATCGGCCTGGACGTGGGCGTGCCCGCGCGCGGCCTGCACGGCGAGGCGTACCGGGGCCATGTGTTCTGGGACGAGCTGTTCATCTTCCCGTTCCTGAACTACCGCCTTCCGGAGCTCACGCGCTCCCTGCTGCGCTACCGCTACCGGCGCCTGCCCGAGGCGCGCTGGGCGGCCGAGGAGGCCGGGTTCGAGGGTGCGATGTTCCCATGGCAGAGCGGCAGCAACGGACGCGAGGAGAACCAGCGCATCCACCTCAACCCCCGCTCGGGCAGATGGCTCCCGGACCACACCCATCTCCAGCGCCACATCAACATCGCCGTGGCCTACAACGTCTGGCAGTACTACCAGATCACCGGCGACCTGGAGTTCCTCTCGTTCTTCGGCGCGGAGATGCTCGTCGAGATCGCGCGCTTCTGGGGAAGCGCCGCCTCCTACGACAAGGTGGGCGACCGCTACGAGATCTGCGGGGTCATGGGACCCGACGAGTACCACGACGCCTACCCGGGCGCCGAGCAGCCGGGTCTGCACAACAACGCGTACACGAACGTGATGGTCGCCTGGGTGCTGTGCAGGGCCCTCCAGATGCTCGAGCGCCTCCCCGAGCCCCAGCGCAGCGTGGTGATCGAGCGCCTCAGGCTCCGCCGCGAGGAGCTCGAGCTGTGGGACGACATGAGCCGCAAGATGCGCGTGGTCTTCCACGAGGACGGCATCATCAGCCAGTTCGAGGGCTACGAGGACCTCGAGGAGTTCGACTGGGAGGGCTACCGGGAGAAGTACGGCGACATCCATCGCCTCGACCGTATCCTCGAGGCCGAGGACGACACGACGAACCGCTACAAGGTCTCCAAGCAAGCGGACGTGCTCATGCTGTTCTACCTGCTCTCTTCCGACGAGCTCTGCCAGCTGTTCGAGCGTCTGGGCTACAGCCTGCCGAGGAGGGACATACCGCGCAACGTCGAGTACTACCTGCAGCGCACGTCTCACGGATCGACGCTGAGCGGGGTCGTGCACGCGTGGGTGCTGGCGCGTACCGACCGCAGGCGCTCGTGGGACTTCTTCCAGCGAGCGATGATGAGCGACGTCGCCGACGTCCAGGGCGGCACGACGGCCGAGGGCATCCACCTCGGCGCGATGGCAGGCAGCGTGGACATCCTCCAGCGGGGCTACACCGGCCTCGAGCCGCGCGAGGACGTCCTGTGGGTCGACCCCGTGCTCCCGAAGGAGCTCGTCCGGCTGCGCACGCGCATCCGGTACCGCGGGCAGTGGCTCGACCTGGACATCGACCACCGCCGTGTGGCGGTCTCCGCCGTAGGGGGGACCGGGGAGGCCGTTCGCGTCGGGATCGGCGGTGAGGTGGTCGAGGTCGCGCCGGGCAAGAGCGCCGAAGTGCCGGCCAAGGCGTGACGGGCGGGGTATATCCTTGGAGGAACCTGGGAACCCGAAGGGGGGCCACCTATGGGTAGCGCACGCGTGATCGCACAGCTCGTGGCGAAGATGCCTGCCAGAGTGGGGCTGCTCGCCGACGTCGCCGGCGGCCTTCGCGCCGCGAACGTGGACATCCGAGCGATCTCGGCCTACGAGCGCGGGGAGGGCACGTTCCTGCTCGTCACCGACGACAACGCCAGGGCGTCCGAGGTCCTGAGCGGGATGGGCGCCGAGGTCCGGGAGAGATCCGTGCTCGCCGTCTCGATGCCCGACCGCCCGGGAGCGCTCGAGGAGGCGGCGCGCAGGATCGCCGAGGCCGGCATCAACATCGACTACGCCTACGGGACGACCACGTCGGGCGCCGAGACCGCCACCGTCATCCTCAAGACGGACGACGACGAGAAGGCCGCCGGGCTGCTATAGCCGGCGCCTCCCCGACTCCAGGCGGACCGGCCGTGCCGGACGAGACCATCCGAATCCGCGAAGCGGCGACCGCCGGCGGGATCGAGGCCGCCCGCGCGCTCTTCGCCGAGTACGCCGCCTCGCTGGACTGGGACCTCGCCTCCAGCCGGCTCGCCGAGGAGCTCGCCGACCTGCCGGGGCCCTACGCCCCGCCGGCCGGCTCGCTCCTGCTGGCGTACGCGGGCGGGCTGCCCGTAGGGGTCCTCGGGCTGCAGCCCGTCCCCGAAGGGTCCCGCGTCCCCGGCGCCGGCGCGGAGCGCTTCGCCGAGATCAAACGGCTGTACGTGCGGCCCGAGAACCGCCGGCGCGGGATAGCGAGAGCGCTGATGGAGCGCGCCGAGGTCGACGCCCGCGAGCGCGGCTACGCCGCGGTGGTGCTCACCACCTCGACGGAGATGATGCCGCTGGCCCAAGGGCTGTACGAGGACCTCGGCTACGAGGCCACGGCACCCTACCGGGACGACCTGCCCTTCCCGGGCATCCGTTGGCTGCGGAAGGACCTGCGGGAGGCGGCAGGAGGTGGCGCGGCCGGTGCGGGTCCCCGCCGCCCGGTCGGGCCCCGCGACGGGCCGGGCGCATGTCGGGAATGAGAGGGATGACGGCCGTCCAGGCCGGAGCGGAGGTGGACGCATGCAGGCGACCAGGGTCTCACCGGCCGAGCAGACGATGGCGTTCCTTCAGGACGTCCTCGGCGACCTTCACCCGAGGGACTTCCGCGTGCGACTGTGGGACGGCTCCACGTGGGAGCCCGACGACGGGCACGACGCGCGGTTCACCGTCGTGCTCAAGCACCCCTCCTCACTGAAGCGGATGTTCTGGCCCCTGAACGAGGTGAGCCTCGGCGAGGCGTTCATCTTCGACGACTTCGACGTCGAGGGCGACCTGGAGGCTGTCGCCGGGCTCGGCGACCACCTGGAGTCGCTAGCCAAGGACCGCGCGCGCCTCGCCCGGTACGCCGCCCGCCTGATGAGGATGCCGGGCGACGGCCGGCGGGAAGGCGCCCGCGCCGCCGAACTGGACGGACGCCGTCACTCAAAGCGGCGCGACGCCGACGCGATCCGCTACCACTACGACGTCTCGAACGACTTCTACCGCCTGTGGCTCGACCGGCACATGGTCTACTCGTGCGCGTACTTCGCGGACGGCGAACAGGACCTGGACGCCGCTCAGGAACGCAAGCTCGACCTCATCTGCCGCAAGCTGCGGCTCCGGCCCGGCGAGCGGCTGCTCGACATCGGCTGCGGCTGGGGCGGGCTGCTCGTGCACGCGGCGCGCGAGTACGGCGTGGACGCCACGGGCATCACGCTGAGCGAGCCGCAGGCCCGCCTGGCCCAGCGGCGCATCGCCGAGGCGGGGCTGTCGGAGCGCTGCCGGGCACGGGTGCTCGACTACCGCGACGTGGACGAGTCCCGGCCCTTCGACAAGCTCGTGAGCGTGGGGATGTTCGAGCACGTCGGCGCCGAGCTGCTGCCGACCTACTTCGAGAAGGCCTCACGGCTTCTCGCCGAAGGCGGCACCTTCCTCAACCACGGCATCTCGTGCAGCGTGTTCGAGCACCGCCGCAAGCACGGCCCCAGCTTCTCGCAGAAGTACGTCTTCCCCGACGGCGAGTTGCTGCCCATCAGCACCACGCTCGCGGCGGCCGAGGACGCGGGCTTCGAGGTGCGCGACGTGGAGGACCTCCGCGAGCACTATGCGATGACCCTGCGGCACTGGGTCCGCCGCCTGGAGGAGCGAGCCGACGAGGCCCGGGCCTGCACCGACGAGGCCACCTACCGTGTCTGGCGGCTCTACATGACGTTCGCCGGCGTCGCGTTCGCCCGCAACAGGATCCAGGTCTACCAGACGCTGCTGCACAAGCACACCGGAGAGCCGAGCGGCCTGCCGCTCACGCGCGAGGACTGGTACGCGTAGCATGGGCGCATGCGCCGCCGACACTCCGTCTCGCTGCTGACGCGCCTCCCGGTCCCCGGCGCGGTCAAGACGCGCGTCGCGGCGCGGCTCGGCGACGAGGCCGCCGCGTCCCTGCACGCCGCCATGACCGAGCACGCCGCGCGCCAGCTGCGGCTGCTTCGGGCGACCGACGGCGTCCGCGCCCAGGTGCGCGTGACCGGGGGCTCCGCGGCGGCGGCAGGCCGCTGGCTGCGCCTCCCCGCCCGCGACCAGGGTGGAGGCGACCTGGGCGAGCGCCAGCTGCGCGCGCTGCGCGAGGCGCTGGGGTCGTCGCGGGTCGCGGCGGTGGCGGGCTCCGATTGCCCCGGCCTCGACGCCGAGGACGTCCGCCGGGCGCTCGCCGCGGCGTCGGCTCGCGGTGCCTCGCTCGTCCCCGCGCACGACGGAGGCTACTGCCTGCTCGCCGTGGACCGGGAGGCCGCCGCCGTGCTGCCGGCGGCGTTCGCGGACGTCGCATGGGGCATGGGCGACGTCGCCGAGACGCTCCTCGGGGGGCTGCGGCACCACGGCGTGGACGCCGAGGTGCTCGAGACGCGGGCCGACGTCGACCGGCCCGAGGACGTCGCCTCGTGGGAGGCCGTGCGCGCGGCCTGGTACGAGCCGCCCGGATCGCTCGCGGTGGTGGTGCCGACGCTGGATGAGGCGACCGTCCTTCCGGCGCTGCTCGAGCGGCTCCTCGCCGAGGACGTCGAGGTGGTGGTCGCCGACGGCGGCAGCACGGACGGCACGCCGGCGATCGCCGAGGCGGGAGGCGCGCGCGTGGTGAGGGCCGCCCACGGTCGCGGCGCTCAGATGAACGCCGGGGCGGAGGCGGCCGGCGGAGACGCGCTGCTGTTCCTGCACGCCGACACGCTCCCGCCGCGCGGCTTCGCGCGCCTCGTGCTCGACGCGCTCGCCGACCCCGGGCTGCTCGTGGGGGCGTTCCGCTTCTCGCTGGCGGCGCGCCGGCCGGCGCTGCGGGTCATCGAGACGTTCACGCGGCTCCGAGGGTCGCTGCTGCACTTCCCCTACGGCGACCAGGGGCTCTTCTGCCGAAGGGCCCTGTGGCGGGCGCTCGGGCGCTTCCCGGCCTACCCGCTGATGGAGGACTACGAGTTCGTGCGCCGCGCGCGCCGCGCGGGCCTCGTGCGCGTGCTGCGCGCCGACGCCGTCACCTCCGACCGCGGGTGGAGCGAGCACGGACCCTGGCGTTGGACCGCGCTCAACGTCGCCACCACGGCGAGGTACCGGCTAGGCACGCCGCCGGAGCGGCTCGCCGCGTGGCGCGAGCGCGGCGGGAGAGCCTCGCCTCACTCGAAGCGGTAGACGAAGCCGGTGTCGAACGCGGTCTCCTCGGGCAGAGCGGACACCGCGGCCTCCAGCAGCGTGCGCAGCACCTCGCGGCTCGCTGCGATGTGCCCGTCGAGCACCTCGACGGGGGTGGGGCGCGGCTGGACGCCGTTGGCGTAGTCCACCCCGAAGCCGACGAGCGCGTAGGGCAGCTCGAGCTCGCCGGCCAGCACCGCCTCCGGGCCGGCCGTCTGGCTGACCGCCACGGCGCCCAGCGAGCGCAGCCAAGCGACCTCCGCGCGGGAGTTGAAGCGCGGGCCCAGCGCGTAGGCGTACGTGCCACCGTCTTCGAGAGCGAGCCCGCGGGCGCGCCCGGCGTGCACGAGCGTGCGGCGCAGGGCGGGCGAGAAAGGCGAGCCGAGGACGTAGTGGCCGCGACCCGGAGCGCCCGGCTCGTCGAAGAACGTGCACGGCGACCCGTCGGGCAGGCGGTTGTCCGGGAAGAAGAGGTCGTCGAAGACCAGTGGCGTGCCGAGGGCGACCTCCGGGTCGAGCACCCCGCACACCGTCGTCGCGACGACGGCCGCGCAGCCGGCCTCGCGCAGGCCCGCGACGTTCGCACGGTGGTCGACCATCGAGGACAGCCGCCGGTGGCCCTCGCCGTGCCGCCGCACGAACACGACCTCCGACGAGCCGCCGGCGAAACGCCCCCGCAGAGCGTCCACCCTGCCGAAGCGGCTCTCGATCCGCACCTCCTCGGCACGCTCCAAGCCGAGTTCGGCGCCCGTCCCGCCGATGATCCCTATCCGCACCCTCGCCCCTCCTCGCACCCGCGCCCGGCGGCTTCAGGTCGTCGTTCAAGTGCAGCCGAAGCGGTGGCGCCCCGTCCCCGCCCCCTCGGCGGGCGAGGGCCGCAGCACGCCGCCCGTCAGGTCCTCGGCCGTGGCCTCGCCGAGCAGCCGCTCCGACTCCTCGCGCAGGCAGTCCTCGATGAGCCCCCGGTAGACCTCGCAGTAGGGCTCGCCCGCATCGTACCCTCCTCCGGCGGCGTAGGCGTGGGCGGCGCAGCCCCCGCCGCAGAAGTGGCGGTAGTCGCACGCGCCGCAGCGGGGGCGGCGGGCGAGGGTGGCGTGGCGCAGCTCCGCGCACCGGCCCGAGGAGACCGCCCGGACGAGCGCCGTGCCCGGCGGGTCGGCGAGCCCTGAGCGGCCGGCGAGCGAGGGGCACGGGTACACGCTGCCGTCCGCGGCGACGGCGAGCATCGCGCAGCCGCCCACGCAGCCGTCGTAGCGCCGCCCGGGGCGGCGCACGCGCGAGGCCACCACCACGTGGTTCGAGAGGATCACGCCCCCGGCGTCGGCGGCCTCGCGGCAGCGCCTGATCGCGGCGAGCAGCTCGCGAGGCGCCGGGAGCCGCTCGGCGCCGGCGGCGAGCCTGCCTCCGACGTGCGGCAGGAAGAGGTGGTGCACGCGGCAGCCCAGGCCGGGGAGCATGCGCGTCACCTCGTGCGCGCCGCCGGCGTTGGCGCCGGTCAGCGTGGTGGAGACCGCCGGCGGGCGGCCGAAGGCGGTCAGCGCCTCGATGCCGCTCACCGCGCGGTCGAAGGCGCCGTTCCCGCGCCTCGCGTCGTGCACCTCCCTGGAGCCGTCGAGGCTGACCTGGAACGCGAGGCGGCGTCGAAGGGTCGCGGGCACGAGCGCCGCGAGGCGCTCCATGCGCCGCGGCGTGACGAGCGTGCCGTTGGTCAGCACGACGACCGTCGCCCTCGGCGCCAAGGCCGCGACCAGCTCCTCCAGGTCCTCGCGAAGGAACGGCTCGCCCCCGGTCAGATACACCGTCTCCGCTCCGAGCCTCAGCGCCTCCTCCGCCCGCTCGAGCAGGGAGCCGGGCGGCGGACGCAGCGGCCGAGGCGGCAGGAAGCAGTGCGAGCAGCGCAGGTTGCAGTCCTCGTTGGTGTAGAGCCACACCTCGGCGAGCCGAGGAGGGGGCTCGGGGACGCGAGGCGCCGGGTCCGGCGGCGGCGGCGCCCGGCCGTCGAGGGTGACGCACCAGCACGCCTCCTCGGGCAGGACCCACGCGCGGGAGCCCGTGCGGGAGAGGCGGATGCCCTCGGCGATGCGCGCGACCGGGCGGGCGGCGCCGCTCACCGGTACCTCCCGAGCTCGTAGGCGCGCAGTGCGGCCGGCACCGCCAGCGCGGCGAAGGCCAGCGCGCCCGCCGCGCTCCACGCGCCGCCGCCGGCGAGACCGGCGGCGAGCGCCGCGCGGGCCGGGGGCGCCGTAAGAGCCGCCAGCGCGAGCGCGGAGCCGGCGAGCCCCGCGACGTGCAGCGCCCGTCCCGCCCGGCGCAGCGCGGGCGCGCCCCGCTCCGCCGCCGCGGCCAGGGCGAGGCCCGCCAGGGCGAGGAGCAGCGGCGGCAGGCCCCCGGCCGGGGCGCCTCCCGCGAGCAGCGCGCCGGCGGCCGAGACGGCGAGCCCGGCGCCCGCTCCGGCCAGCGTGCCCTTCGCGAGCCGCTCCGCCGCCGCGGTCACGTCGCGAGCGCCGTGTCGGCGCGCAGACCCCGCCTCGGCGCGGGCGTCGCCGACCATGGCGGCGGCGAGCGCGGCGGCGTTCTCGGTCACCTCCGCGCAGCGGGCCGCCGCCTCGCGCGTGCCCGGCACGAAGCCGCGCGTGATCACACGGCAGCACGTGGACCCCCACCGCTCCTTGAAGCGGGCCAGGAACTCGGCGGAGAGCTCCTCGGCGCGAAGGCGGCGCGCCTCCGGCGCCGACCCCTCGGTCTCCGCGTACGCGCCCAGGACGATCACACCGCCCGCGAGTGCGCCGCAGAGGCAGCCCGTGTTCCCGATGCCCGAGGTGAAGCCGCTGCCCGCGCTCTCGGGGACCGCGGGCAGCCCGCCCTCGGCCGTGACGGCACGAAGCACGGACTCGGCGCAGTTGCGAGCGGAGGCGTGATCCGCCCGCGCGGCGTCGGCCGCGCGACGCTCCTCGCCGCGTCTCACCGCCTCCGCCCCCTTCCCGTCGCGAACAGCACCGCCCCCGGCAGGGTACACGCGGCGACCACCGAGAAGAAGAGCAGCGAGGCGGTGACGGCCGCGGCCGGCCCGACGCCGGCGAGGGCGAAGAAGTACGCGTAGCCCGCCTCGCGCACGCCGTGTCCCGAGACGGACACGGGGACCATCGTCGCCGCCGAGACGATCGAGGTGTACACCACGCACTCCCCGAACCCGATCGGAGAGCCCAGCGCGCGGAAGAGGCACCAGTTCACGAGCGCGACGAGCCCCTGGAAGCCCACCGACAGCGCGAGCACGCCGAGGACCGTGCCCGGCCGGCGCAGCGTCTCCCCGACCGCCCGCGACGTCCGGTCCACCCAGCCCGCGATCGTCTCGAAGCGGCCGCGCATCGCCGAGGACACCATGCGCTCGGAGAGCCCCGGCGCCAGGAAGAGCGCGGACAGCCCCACGCCCGCGACGCCGACGACGGCCACCGCGGCGGCCGCCCCGGCGCGCTCCTCCACGAACGGCAGGCCGATCGCCGCGGTCAGCGCGAGCGCGACCGAGGCGATGAGGCGCTCGGCGACGACCGACGCCGCTGCCTCGGCGGCGTCGTCCAGGTCCCGGCCCGCGTCCCAGGCGCGCACCACGTCGCCGCCGACCGAGGTCGGCAGGAAGTTGTTGAAGAACAGTCCGACGAGGTAGTGGCGGGTGAGCCTGAGCAGCCGCAGCGGGCGTCCTCGGGCGCGCAGCAGCACGCCCCACTTGAACGCGGACAGAGCCACCGCGGCGTACACGGCGGCCGCCGAGGCGAGCAGCCACGGCGTATCGAGAGAGCGCAATGCGCCGGAGACCGCGGTGAGCTCCACGTGCGAGAGGACGAACGCGAGCAGCGCCGCGCTCAGCAGCGCGCGGAGCACCGTGCCGGCGGCAAAACGCCGGGGCTCCGCAGCCGTCGCCGCCCCCGCCGCGCTCCGCACCTCGGCGGCCGTCGCGCTCGCACCGTCGGTCATCTCAGGACGCCGCCTCTCCCGCCGCCCGCGCCTCGGCGCCGAGCCCTTCCTCGGCGGCCTCTCGACGCACCTTGCGCAGGTAGGCGGGGCGAACGGCCGAGCCGATCACGATCACGACCGCGGTGAACAGGAAGACCAGGAAGAGCACCCGGACGCTTCCGGTGAGGTTCTGGCCGAGGTAGGAGTAGACCAGGGTCGCGGGCAGTTGCCCGATGCCGGTCGCGACGAAGAAGCGCCGGAAGCCGATCGGGGTCAGGCCCGAGCCGTAGCTGATGATGTCGAAGGAGACGAACGGCAGCAGCCGCGCGATGAGGACGGCCTTGTCCCCGTACCGCTCGAAGAACAGGTCGCTGACCTCGAGCGCCGCGCTGCCGCCCACCAGCCTCTCCACGGCCGGGCGGCCGAGCGTGCGCCCCAGCCAGAAGCACAGCGCGGCACCTGCCATCGCGCTGGACCAGGACAGCAGCGCGCCCCAGGCCCAGCCGAAGAGCAGCCCGTTGGAGAAGGTCACCACGAACGCCGGCAGCGGCGCGACGAGCGACTGCAGGATCATCAGCGCCGAGGAGACCACCGGCGCCCACAGGCCGAAGCCCAGCAGGTAGTCGCGCACGACCTCGACGTCGCCGCGCGCGAGGACACCGACAGCCTCGCCCACCCGGTCGCGCAGGGGCGGCACGAGCGCGTAGGCGAGCGCACCGGCCGCCGCGACCGCGATGCCTGCCGCGAGCTGCCTTCGGGAGACGAGCGGCTCGGGGGCGTCCTCGCCCAGAGCCCGCCTCGCCGCGCTCCGCTCGCGCCACCCGCGAACGGCCCAGCAGGCGCCCAACGCGGCACCCGCGCCGGTCAGCAGCAGAGACGGCAGCCGCGCCGCCTCGACGCCCACGACCCCGCGCAGCCGCAGCCCGTCCAGCCACATGATGGTCACCGCGTCGGCGGCGTAGGGCTGCGTCAGGAGCGTGTGCGCGACCGAGACCGCGCCGGCGACGATCAGGAGGCCGCCGGTGGTGCGGGCCGCGAGAGCACCGGGTCCTCCTCGGCCGGCGCGTCGCACGGCGAAGAAGGTGACGACGGCGCCCGCGAGCACGCCTGCGGTCAGCAGCAGCGAAGTGCTGAACACCATCGCGAGCGTGTTCGACCTGCCCAGCAGCCACGCCGCCGAGAAGCCGGCGGTCGCCCCCGCCAGCATCGTGGCGGCTCCGAGGCGGATGCGCTGCCTCATGCGTCTACTTCAGCGCGAACGTGACCACGACCGGCGTCCCGTCCGCCGGCAGCTTGTCGCCGTCACCGCGGAACTCCACCTTGCCGCTGTCGAAGGACTTCCAGCCCACGGCGGCGTTCGACGTGATGCCCGCCGCACAGGTGTCCAGGCAGAACAGGCAACCCGTCTTGGCCGTGGACTGCATCTCGTAGTTGCCGCCGAACTTCGGGTCCAGCGCCTTGCCGCCGAACTCGCCGGTGCTGATCACGAGCTCGTCGATCGGGAAGCTCGCGCCCTCCCAGCTCACCGTGACATCGAGCCCGTCGCCCTCGGCCGCCGTGCCCGCGGGCGAGTCCTTCTTCACGTTGTCGCCCGGTGTCGCTCCGAGGCCGGTCAGCGCCGCATGGAAGTCCAGCGCGTCGCCGCCCGCCCGGAAGATCGCCTTGTCGCCGTTGCTCCCGTTCCCGGCCACGACGCCATGCCGGGTCGGCTCCGTGACCCACTTCCGGTTCACTTCAGCGTAGACGAGAACGGCGCGGTTCTCCTCGTCGACCACGATCGGGTCCTCGGCGGTCGGAGCGGGCAGGCTCCCGGTCGCGACCGGCTCCGCCCCGCCGGGCGCCTCGGCTCCCGGATCCGTATCCTCGACCTTGCCCTGGCAGCCGATCAGCGCTACCGACAGCACGAGCGCGCCGCACGCGAGCAGTACCTTCTTGGCCATCTCCTTACCCCTTCACCCATTGCCGGATGGATGGGTGAAGTATAAGCGGCCCTTATCCGTTCGTTCAAGATTCTCGAAGCCGAGCTTTCCGCACTCCCTAAGTGCGCTGCGCCTTCGCACCAAGAACCTGCGCGTGCCGCTGCTCGTCGAGCAGCTGCGCGAGCAGCGCGCCGTGCGCCTCCGGACCCGCCGAGGCCATCGCGAGGTGGTACTGCTCCACCGCGAAGATCTCGAGCGCGGCGAGCCGCTCGATGACCTCCTCCTTGGTCCGCGAGGCGCCTACCCGCGCGATGCGCTCGTCCACGTCCCGCGCGAAGCTCGCCGGGACGGGCAGCCCCTGCTCGCCCGCGTCACGCAGGATGGCGTTCAGCTCCTCGGCGTGTCGCTCGTGGTCGTCGAAGGCGGAGCACAGCTCCACGCTCACGCCCTTGTCGAGCCCCGGCTCGTCGGCCACGACGTGCCTCAGCAGCCCGGCGCTCTTCTGCTCGAGGTAGCGCAGCATGGTCAGGCGCAGGTGAACGTCGCCGGCCATCGGGCACCTCCCCGTCCGTTCACGACCCCCGCGTCGTCAGGCCTTCGCGCTCCGCCCACTCGCGCACGAGCCGCCGCAGATCCTCGCGGGCGTAGGGGCCCGGAGGCAGGTCCGCGAAGATCGCTCTCTCCTCGCGCGAGAGCGGGGCCTGCTGCATCCGCCCCACCACCTGGCCCCGGCCCAACCGTTGCCCGTCACGCCCCTCGTAGAGCCGGTCCACCCACTCGAGCACCTCGTCGAGGTCGAACCCCTGCGCCATGCGTACCACCCCTTCCGGACCGGCGTACCGCCGGGTCGGCGGCCCGCTGCCCGCGCGATGCCTCCGGCCTCCTCGCGCTCGCGGCCCGCCGGTCGCCCGGACTCCGGAGAGGGTACCCGCGGCGGCGGGCGGTCAAGCCCCTGCGCCGCCGGTTACGGTGAAGGGTATGCGTCGTCACCCGTCCGCGGCGCCGGGCCCGCAGCCGCAGGCATGGCCGACGACGAAGGCGCACGGGCGTACCGGGGTAGATGAGGCGAGACGCCTACCCGAGGAGGAGAGCCAGATGGCGACTGTGGATCAGGTGATGGAGGGCGCGCGCGACGTGATGACGGTGCGCCGGGTGTTCGGGGAGCCGGTGGAGAGGGGCGGCGTGACGTTCATCCCGGTCGCGGCCGTCAAGGGCGGCGGCGGAGGCGGGAGCGGCGAGGACCCGGAGAAGGGCCAGACCGGCAGCGGCGCAGGGTTCGGCGCGCAAGCTCGTCCGGTGGGCGCCTACGTCATCCGAGGAGACCGGGTCGAGTGGCAGCCCGCGTTGGACGTGGCGCGTCTGGCCATGGGCGGGATGGTGCTCGCCGGGCTGATCACGCTGACCGCCAAGACGGCGATCAAGCGCCGCGGCTAGGCGGAGTCGCGCCCGGGGCGTGTTCCCGGTCCCATGGTCGAAGGACGGGCTGCTCGTCGCCCTTCTCGTGATCGGGATCCCATCGCTCGCCGGCGCGTTCCCGCCGTCGCACCTCGCTCCACTGAGCACGGAACCGCGCGCACGGGCCCTGGTCGACCATCCGGTACTGGAAGCCAAGGACCGCGAGGCCCACGAGACCGAGGCTCCCGGTCAGCACCGCGGAGCCGCTGTCCCACGCCCCGGCGGCCGCGGCCTGTATGAACAGCAGCGCATCGATGACCACGAGCAGCAGGATCAGGGACGCGACGGATCCGGGATAGCTGGTCTCGCGGACACCCCCCAGCTTCGACCGCACCAGGTTGCGGGACTCGTAGGCCAGAGGCGACCGCTGCTCCAGGAACGTGGCGATGTACGTGCCGAGGCGCATGGCTGACTCATGACAGTGCCTGATCAGCCCGAGCGCCGGGATGGCGATGGCGGGTACGGCCAGGTACGCCACCGGCCCGATGGCCTTCTCGGTCGTGATCAGCCACCCCAGCGCGATCAGGATCGAGCCGATCGCGCCGGTGGACACGGTCAGGGAGGTCTTGTAGTACTCGCTCAACTCCGTCTGGACCTTGTCGTACTCGGTCTTGACGGCCTCCCACTTCACGGTGTCGGCCATCGTCTCCCCCCTCGGCCGCAGGACCTCCCCCGAAGGTCCCTTCTCGAGATGCTAGTACCGGCAGGGGAGTCATTCAAGGAGCGGTGGAGCGGGCCGGGCGAGCTCACCGCCGGCGACCGCTACGTGGACATGCCCTGCCGCGCCTCGAGGCGGCGGAAGGCTCCCTCCGCGAGATGGATCCCGCCTGGACGAGCGTCCGAAGTGAGGCCCTTCGGGGCCAGGATGATCCCGCGCGTCCTTCGCTCGACCCGCTCTCGGGTTATCCTGGGAGGCGTGCCGTCCCGAAGGAGACGCGGCGACGGTCGGCGGCGCCATCGAGTGGAAGGACGCTGGCGTGAGGCTGAACCCGTTCAGGCGCAGAGCCACAGACGAGGCCGTCCCGGGGGTGACCCCGGGGGATGCCCAGCTCGAGCGTTGGAGCCGGATGGCCCAGGCGAGCAACTACGTGGATCCCGCCCAGTACGCCGAGCACGACGTCAAGCGAGGGCTCCGTGACGCCTCGGGAAGGGGCGTGCTGGCGGGCCTGACGCAGATCGGCGAGGTCGCGGCATACGTCCGGGAGGGCGACGCGCTCGTGCCCGGCCCCGGCCAGCTCGTCTACCGCGGCATCGACATCAACGACCTCGTCAAGGGCTTCCTCGCCGAGGACCGGCCGGGCTTCGAGGAGACCGCGTACCTGCTGCTCTTCGGCGAACTGCCCGACGAGGAGGAGCTGCGTGAGTTCGGGGAGCGCGTCGCGGAGCACCGCGTCTTGCCGAAGCGCTTCGTGCGCGACGCCGTCCTGCCGCTGCCGAGCCCCGACGTGATGAACGCGATGGCCAGAAGCGTGCTCACGCTGTACGTCCAGGACAAGGACCCGGACAGCATCGACGTCCTCAACGTCCTTCGGCAGAGCATGCACCTGATCGCCAAGTTCCCGAGTCTGGCCGTCTACGCGTATCAGGCGTACCTCCACCACTTCGAGAACAGCAGCCTGGTCATCCACGCGCCGGTGCCCGAGCTCTCCACCGCGGAGAACATCCTGCACATGCTGAGGCCGGACAGCACGTACACGCCACTGGAGGCGAAGCTGCTCGATCTGGCGCTCGTCCTGCACGCGGAGCACGGCGGCGGCAACAACTCCTCCTTCACCGCGCACGTGGTCTCGTCCACCGGGACGGACACGTACGCGACCATCGCCGCCGCCCTCGGCTCGCTGAAGGGCCCGAGGCACGGAGGCGCCACCTTGAAGGCGGTCCGGATGTTCGAGGACCTGAAGGAGAACGTGCGGGACTGGGAGGACGACGGGGAGGTCGACGCGTACCTTCTGCGGCTCTTGAACAGGGAGGCGTTCGACCGGGCGGGGCTCGTGTACGGCATGGGGCACGCGGTGTACTCGGTCTCGGACCCGCGCGCGCTCCTGCTCAAGCGCTACGCGGAGATGCTGGCCGACGAGAAGGGGCGTGCCGACGAGTACCGGCTGCACGTCAAGGTCGAGGAGCTCGCCCCCGGCGCGATCGCGAAGACCCGCGAGATGCACAAGGGCGTGAGCGCGAACGTCGACTTCTACTCCGGATTCGTATACAGCATGCTCGAGATCCCGCCCGAGCTGTTCATCCCGGTGTTCGCCATCGCCCGCACAGTCGGCTGGTGCGCTCACCGGCTCGAGGAGATCGCCAACGGCGGCAAGATCATCCGGCCGGCCTACCGCAGCGTCGCTCCGAGACGCGAGTACCTGCCGCTTGCGGAGCGGTAGCCGAGGAGCCGGCCCAGCGGCCGGCCCTCAGCCCGACCGGTAGCACCTCGGGTCCTTGCCGAGGACCCCCCTCCCCGCCGCGTACGCGCGCGAACGGCAGCCCCAGCAGTCCTCGGACATCCCGCACTCCGCGCACCCCTCGGGCAGGTTGGCCGCGTCCTTGAGCGCCGCGAGCGTGAGCGCCTCGCGCCGCGCGCCGAGCACGGCGGCGAGCCCGCCCTCCTCGCGGATGCCGCCTACGCCGTCACGGATGGTGGCGCAGGACGTCACGGCGCCGTCGTTGAGCACCGCGACGGTGGTCGAGCAGTACCGCTTGTCGACGCAGTTCATCGGCATCGGCCCGCCCCACTGGCGCTCGTAGCGGCGGTGGACACGGCGGACCTCCTCGGGCTGCGGGACGAACCGCGCCAGCTCGCCGGGGTCGTACCCGGGCCTGAGGTAGGTGTGGTAGACGTTCAGCGACGTGCGGATGCCGTAGCGGCCCTCGAACGCGTCGATGGTGGCGATCAGGTCCTCGGCGGGCTGCGCACCGGTGAACGTCACCGAGTCCAGCATCCGCCCGGAGGGGTACCCGAGGGCCAGCAGGCGCTCGACGCCGGCGAGGATCGTGCCGATGTCCCCGGCGGAGCGGCCGGGGTGGAGCCGCTCGTAGAGCGCCCGGTCGAGCGTCGAGAGGTGCACCGACACGAGCGCTCCCTCGGCGAGCTCGGCCACCCGCTCGGCGACGCCGGGGCGGGCGAGCGGCAGCCCGCCCGTCCAGACGTTGTTGCGCAACCCGAGCTCCCGCGCCCGCTCCATCAGCCCGAAGACCCCCGGGCGGTCCAGCGGCTCGCCGCCGAGCCACTCGATCGCGCTGAAGCCCGCGTCGGCGGCGTCGGACAGCACGCCGAGGACCTCGTCGTCGGCGAGCATGCTCTGGACGTCGGGCAGCGCGTTCATGTAGCAGTACGCGCAGGCCTGCTCGCAGGCGTCGTTGACCTCGAGCTGCAGCGCGTAGAAGCGGCCCTGCTCGTACGCCTCCGCCATCGCGACGTGGTCGATCATCCGGCGCCCTCCTCCGCGAGCACGACCGACGTCTCCGCCTGCCGCTCGGGGATGTCCCAGTAGGTGCGCAGCAGCCTCGCGGTCTCCTCGCGCGTCACGCGGCGGAACCCGTTGCGCTCGTAGAACGCGACCGCCCAGCACGCGTCGGCCCACGTACCGACGAGGATCGGCCGCTCCGCGAGAGCACGCAGGTGCGCGAGCAGGCGCCCGCCGACGCCGCGGCGCTGCGCGTCGGGCCGCACGTACGCGTGACGGATGAGGGTGACGCCAGGGGCGCCGGAGCGCTCGACGTCCTGGATGCCCATCACGCCGAGGAGCTCGCCGGACTCCTCGAGCCCGAAGAACCGCACGCCGGAGGCGATCTCGCCGCCGAGGTGCTCCGCGGTCATGTACGGCTCGTGCCAGCGGTCCCGCGGGATCACGCCGCGGTACGCCTCGGCGGCGGCGTTGATGACGCCGAGGACCGTGTCGGACTCGTCCGGGCTGCAGGGGCGGATCATGATGCGCGACATTATGCCAGACCCCGGCACCCCGCGCGCTCGCCCTACGCGCGCGTCGCCACCCGGCCGACCTCCGCGGCGTGGTCCAGCGTGCGTATGGTCATGTCCTCGACGTGGATGCGGACGGACTCCACCCCGTGCCTGAAGGTGTGGCTCGCGCGCCACTGCTCGACGGCCCGCTCGTCGGGCCACGACCCGACGCTGATGAAGTGCCTCGGCTCGTCCTTGTCGCGCAGGAGCATCCCCCAGCCGCCCTGCCCGAACTCCGTGTTGCTCTGGTGGGCGAACTCGAGCCAGGCATCCACGAACTCCTGCTCGTGCCCGGGCATCACGAGCCAGTCCCCCGACGTGTAGACGGTCATCGCGCGCCTCCTCTCGCCTCGACGCGGGTATGGTTCCCCAGAAACGCGCTCCGCCCCGCGTCCGCGATCCGCATCCGTCACCGGTCGGCCACGGCCGCGGGGCGTCGCGTGCTACCCTCGACCTCGTCCCTCGTTGTGAGGTGGGTTCTCGTGCGCCTTCCCTGGGCCCTCATCGCCCTCGCCGCCGCCCTGCTCGCCCTCGTCGCGGCCTACTGGTTCGCAACGGGGGGCATGCCCCCGCGCGGGCAGATGCCCGGCTGGCTGACCCGGAAGCCGATAGCGCACCGCGGGCTGCACAGCGGCGATGCGCGGCGTCCGGAGAACTCGATCGCGGCGTTCCGCGCCGCGGCCGAGGCCGGATACCCGGTCGAGCTCGACGTTCACCTCACCGCCGACGGGCACGTCGTCGTCATCCACGACGACTCCCTCGAGCGCATGACCGGCGACCCGCGGCGCGTGGAGGACGCGCGCCTCGAGGAGATCCGGCGACTGCGGCTGCTCGGCACCGAGGAGCGCCTCCCGACCCTGGGCGAGGCGCTCGCCGAGATCGACGGCCGTGTGCCGGTCCTGGTCGAGATCAAGAACCGGGGCGGCGCCGGCCGACTGGAGGACGCGGTGACCGAGGAGCTCGACGGCTACGAGGGCGAGGCGGCGGTCATGTCGTTCAACCCGTTCTCGCTCGCCCGCGTGGCCGAGCGCGCCCCGGACCTCCCCCGAGGACAGCTCTCCGGGACGTTCGCCGGCGAGGACGTCGCCGTCCACAAGCGCTTCGTCCTGCGACACCTCCTGACGAACTGGAAGGGCCGCCCGGACTTCGTCGCTTACGAGCTCGACGGGCTGCCGCGCCTCGGCGTGAAGCTGCAACGGCTTCGCGGCCGCCCGGTGCTCGCCTGGACCGCGGAGGACCCCGAGTCCTTCGAGCGCGCCGAGGCGCTGGCCGACAACGTCATCTTCGACCCCGGCGCCCTGCCGTAGCGTCGCGTGCGGCGGTGTGACCGGATCCGCCCTCGCCGGCGATGCGGCCCGCGCCCCGGCCCCCGGCCGGCTCCTCCCTTCCGCCTTCCGGCCACACGCCGGCCCTGCAGGGGAATCAACTTCTCGCAGGCCTTGCGCCGACTCGGAGGGGGAGCCGAGGGTGCAGCCGCTCGCCGAAGTGCTCGAGACGCTCGACCAGGTCCTCGGGGGGTCGCCGGACCTGGTGATGGTCGTGACCCCCGAGCACGAGTTCGCCTACGCCAACCGCGCCGTGGGTCGGGTCACCGGCCGACCGGAGGAGGTCGCGGGCAAGTCGTGGCGGGAACTGGGCGTGCCGCCCGACGTGATGGCGCGGTTCTTCCGCCGTATCGACGCCGTCGTGCGGTCCCACCAGCCGAGCAAGGGCGAGATGCGCACGCCGCCCGAGCTCGGGTCCCGGTGTTTCGAGTACTCCTTCAGCCCGGTGTGCTCACGCGAGGGCGAGCTGCTGGCGGTGGCGTGCATCGTCCATGACGTGACCGAGGAACGCGTGATGCAAGAGGAGCTCGAGCGCGCCCTCGGCCGCGCCGAGCTGCTGCAGCGCGTGGCGCTCGCCACGAGCGAGGGTATGTCGCTGGAGGAGGTCGCCGAGGAGATCCTCTGCGCGATCAGGGACTCCCTCGGGCTCTGCGCCGGCGACATCTCGGTGTACGACGCGGACGAGGAGCGCCTCCGGATGGTCGCCTGCTTCGGGTACGCGGAGCCGATGCTCTGGCGACTGCGGGTCCACCCCCTGAACGAGTCGAACCTCCTCACAATCCGCGCCATCCGCGAGCGCCGGACGCTCTCCCACGAGGACGAGGAGCTCGCGCCCGAGCAGGCGCCCATGGTGAACACGCGCTACGTGACCATGCCGCTGTTCTTCCGAGGAGAACTCGTCGGGACGTGCAGCCTCGGCTTCCAAGGGCGCCGGCCGTTCGCCGAGGACGAGATGGAGCTCTTCGACGTCCTGAGCGTCGTGATCGCGCGCGCGGTGGAGAACGCGCGGATCATCGAGCTCGAGCGGCGCACCTCCGAGACCCTGCAGGAGGCGTACATGCGCCGCCCCACGGAGATCCCCGGCGTCGGGTTCGAGGACGAGTACGTCTCGGCGGGCACCGTCTCGCGCATCGCCGGGGACTTCTACGACCTGTTCCCGCTCGACGACGGACACGTGGCCGTCGCGATAGGCGACGTCGCCGGGAAGGGTCTGAAGGCCGCCGCTCTCACGACCGTGGTCAAGGCCACTCTGCGGACGCACCTCTACGAGGGCGACACGCCTGAGGTGGCGGCCGAGAAGGCGAACGAGATGATCTGGCGCTCGTCGGGACCGGAGGTGTTCGCCACGGCCTTCATCGGCATCCTCGACACGGCGGACGGTCGCCTGTCGTACTGCAACGCCGGACACCCGCCGGCTCTGCTGAAGCGCGCCGGCGGCAGCGTGGAGGAACTGCTCGCCGCCTCGCCCATCCTCGGCGCGTTCCGGGACCTCCGGTGGGACTGCCGCTACGAGCGGATGGGGCCGGGCGACGTGCTGCTGCTGTACACCGACGGCGTCACCGAGGCCGAGTGCGACGGCGGCCGCTACGGGGAGGAGCGCCTTCGCTCGCTGCTCGAGAGGTGGCACGGCGGGGTGGAGGGGCTGCCCGACGAGGTGCTCGCGGCCGTGAGGGAGTGCAACGGCGAGTTGCGCGACGACGCCGCGGTGCTGGCGCTCCGGCTGGCCGAGGACTCGGCGCCGGGCGCCTCCGCGCCGCCTCCGACGGCCGGTTGATTCCCGGCTCACAGATTTCGGTATCTACCCCATATCGGGGGAGCGCGCCGGCCGTCGTCACGCGCTCTCGAGTCCTTCAGGAGTGAGGGGGCGTCTCATGGGCCGGAAGATCACGTTGAGCGTCATCAAGGCGGACATCGGGGGGTGGGTCGGACACTCGAGCGTGCATCCCGAGGTCTCGGCCGTCGCCGAGGAGAGGCTGCGCGCCGCCGCGCGCGACGGGCTGATCCTCGACGGGCAGCGCGGATGCGTGGGCGACGACACGGCGCTCATCATGACGCACGAGCACGGCGTCGACGACAGTCGCCTGCATGAGTACGCGTGGGACACGTTCGTTCAGATGACCGAGGTCGCCAAGCGCCTCGGCCAGTACGGAGCGGGACAGGACCTGCTGGCGGAGGCGTTCTCGGGCAACTGCCGCGGGCTCGGTCCGGGATGCGCGGAGCTCGAGATGGAGGTGCGCCCGAGCGAGCCGGTCATGATCTTCCTCGCCGACAAGACGGAGCCCGGGGCGTGGAACCTGCCGCTCTACAAGATGTTCGCCGACCCCTTCAACACGGCGGGTCTGGTGATCGACCCGAGCATGCACGACGGGTTCCTCTTCGAGGTACACGACCTCTTCGAGAGCAAGAAGGTGCTGTTCGACTGCCCGGGCGAGATCCACGACATGCTCGTCTACATCGGCGCTCCGAGCCGCTACGTCATCAAACACGTCCTCCGCAAGAGCGACCGGGCGGTGGCCGCCTCGACGTCGACGCAGCGCCTCAGCCTCATCGCCGGGCGCTACGTCGGCAAGGACGACCCGGTGATGATCGTGCGCTGCCAGAGCGGCCTGCCCGCCGTCGGCGAGGCGCTCGAGCCCTTCGCGTTCCCGCACACCGTCGCCGGTTGGATGCGCGGATCGCACCACGGCCCGCTGATGCCGGTCTCGTGGTCCGACGATACCCCGAGCCGCTTCGACGGCCCGCCGCGGGTGGTCGGGTACGGCTTCCAGATCACCACCGACGGCACGCTGGGCCAGCCTCGCGACATGCTCGGCGACATCAGCTTCGACAACGCGCGTCGCCGCGCGCTCGACATTGCCGACTACCTGCGGCAGCACGGACCCTTCGAGCCGCACCGCCTGTCGCTCGACGAGCTCGAGTACACGACGATGCCGCAGGTGAGCGAGAAGCTGGCGGACAGGTTCGAGCCCATCGAGGCCCCCGCCAAGGAGAAGGCGCCCACCGGGGCACGGACGGGTGCGTGAGCGCCTCCCCTACGGCAGCGCGTCGGAGGGGTGGCGGCCGAGGCAGAGATCGTCGCCCGTCTCCACCAGCATCCCGGTGTCGGCGGTCTCGCAGGCAAGTCCTGGAACCGAGGGCCGTCGCTCGGCCAGCGGACGCATCCAGGGTGGGGCCCTCACGTCTCCTCGCCCGAGAACAGGGCGCGCCAACGCTCCTCGCCGATGCACTCACGGGCCGACGCGCACCACTGGATGCAACTCGGCGCGCTCTCCCGCGACACCTCGGTCCGGCACTTCCGGCAGATGGCCCTCTGCTCGTCGGAGAACATCTCCACCTCGTATCCGCACTCCGGACACTTGTGAAGGCTCGCCGTGAGGAAACGCCTGTCCTGTCCGGGGCAGCCGCCCACGGGTGGGGTCACCGCCATCATCCTCCGTCGCCTTCGGCCGGCTTCCGCCGGCTGCCGCGCCTGTGAGAGGAAGATACCCCCGTTCGCGCGGCCACGGACCCCGGCGCTGCCCTGAGACGGGCCGAGGACGTATGCTGGATGGCGTCGACCCCGCGCGGGGCGGGGACGGGAAGGACGCCGGAAGTGACCGCTGCCTTCGTCAGGTTCGGTGAGGGTGGGCCCGCCGTGCGCGTGCCCGTCGGCGTCACCCTGCGCGAGGCCGCGTCCGCGGCCGGCGTCACACTGGACGCGCCCTGCGGCGGACTCGGGCGCTGCGGCAGGTGCCGCGTGAGGGTCTCCGGGGCCGTGGGGCCGCCCGATCCGACCGAGCGCTCGCTGCTCATCGCCGAGGAGCTCGCAGCCGGGGTGCGCCTCGCGTGCCGGGCGCGGGTGGACGGCGACGCCGTGGTGGCGCCGCCGGCGCGAGAGGGCTTGCGCGCGCTCGACTTCGGGGTGAGCGCGGCGCTCGTGGTCGAGCCCCCCGAGGAGCGCGGACTTCCCGCCGAGGGTCCGGCGTTGGGCGCGGCCGTGGACATCGGCACGACGACGGTCGCCTGCCTGCTCGCGGAGTTGCGCACCGGCACCGTCCTCGGCACCGCTGCCGCGCTCAACCCGCAGGTAGCCGAGGGACACGACGTCATGAGCCGCGTGGGCGCGGCGCTCGGAGGCAAGGCCGCCGAGCTGAAGGCCGCCGCGACCGGGGCCGTGGAGGGACTCGCGCTCGGGCTGCTGCGGGATTCCGGTACGGGACCCGAGGCGCTGCTCGAGATGGTGGTGGCGGGCAACACGGCGATGCTCGGCCTCTTCCTCGGCGAGGACGTCTCCCCTCTCTCCGCCTCGCCGTATCAAGGAGCGTTCGTGGCCTCGACGGCCCGTGAGGCGCGCTCCCTCGGCATGCCCGCCCTGCGGCGGTGCCGCGTCCTCACGCTCCCGGGCGCGTCGGCCTTCGTCGGGGCGGACTTGACGGCGGGCCTGCTGGCCACGGGGCTCGCCGGCCGGGATGAGACGGCCGTCCTCGTCGACCTCGGCACGAACGGGGAGATGCTCCTGCGGGCGCCGGGCGTCATGATCGCTACGTCCGCCGCCGCGGGTCCGGCGCTGGAGGGCGCGACCGTCTCCTGCGGCATGCGCGCCGAGGCCGGCGCGATCGAGCGCGTCGAGTGGGCCTCCGGCGACCTCGCGTTCACCACGATCGCCGAGGAGCGGCCGGCCGGCCTCTGCGGCAGCGGCCTTCTCGACCTGGTCGCCGTCCTGCTGGAGGCCGGGGCGCTCGATTCCTCCGGTCGCCTCGCGCCTGCGCCCGGCGGTGCGCTCGGCCGGCGGGTGACGGAAGCCGGCGGCCGGACCGCGATCCGTCTCGCCGGCGGCACGCTCCTCACCCAGGGCGACGTACGGCAGGTCCAGCTCGCGAAGGGTGCGGTGCGGGCCGGTCTCGACCTGCTGCTGGCCGAGGCGCGCGTGGACGCCGGCGAGATCGCGCGGGTGCTGGTCGCCGGGGGCTTCGGCCTCCACGTGCGGCCCTCGGCGCTCACTCGGATGGGACTGCTGCCCGCCGTCTGGGAGGACCGGGTCGTCTTCGCCGGCAACACCGCCCTCTCCGGGGCCCTCCGCGCGCTGCTGAGCGCCTCGGCGCGCGCGGAAGCCGACGCGCTGGCGAGCTCCGTTCGAACGCTCGATCCGGCCGCCCACCCGGAGTTCCAGCGGCGCTTCATCGAGCGCCTCGCGCTCGAGCGGGACGCCGACCGACCCCGGTGCGGCGAGAGGGCCGGGGAAGGTCCGGCGACCGTCCCCTAGGCTCGGGGGCCTCCAGACACTATCATCGCTTCAAGCGGGCTTCGAAGGATGCACGCAAGGGAGGTCCCGACGATGATCGAGCCGTTCTCGTTCCTCCCGCTCTTCGCCGCCGTGACGTCCTTCGCGCTCACGTGCGCCGCGGCCACCGTACCCCACCGCGGGTCGAGGCTGATCCTCTGGTTCATCGCGCTCAACGTCTCGGTCACCGTCTGGTCGCTCGCATCCTTCGCGCAGATGAACTGGGGACCGTACCCCGACCCCGCGCTCACGCCGCCGGAGGGGCCCGGGCACCTTCTGCTGTGGGCGTACTCCATCGGGCTCGCCGGCGCTTCCGCCTACTGGCCGCTGTTCGCCGCCGCGAAAGCCCGCAACCGCTTCTGGACGAGCCCGGCGGGCATCGTCATGGCCCATCTGCCCGCGGCGTTCACGCTCGTCGCCGCCACGTCCAACCCCTGGCATCACCTCTTCATGCGCCCTCTCGCGGACGGCTCGGTGGCCGGCGGGCCGCTCGCGCCCGTGCACTACGTCGCGGTCACCGCCACGGCGAGCGTCGGCGCGTGGCTGGTCGTGACGAGTTCGTGGTCCCTCGGAACCAAGGCCGGCAGACGGCAGGCCGTCGCCCTCGGAGCCGCCTCCGGACTCCCGCTGGCGGGGGTCGTGGCGACGGGCGTGGCCCGGGTGATGGACGTGCCCCTGCCCTTCAGCCCGGCCCCCGTGCTCTTCGCGCTGCTGAACGCCGCACTCGCCTACGAGGTGGTCTTCCGGGGCTACGCCCACATCGTCCCGATGGCGACGTTCTCCTCGACGCTCGCGGGGACGAGGGCCCCCGTCGCCTACCTCGACGCGGCGTTCGACATCCTCGCGCTGAGCCCGAGTTTCGCCCGCGATGCCGGGCTGTCCGAGAGAGAGCTCCTCTACGCGAACTTCTTCGAGGCCTTCCCGGACTTCCCACGCCGGGACCTCTTCCTGCAGGCTAGGGCCACCGGCGACCCCGTCGAGTCCCATGCGGGGGCCTCACCCTTCTCCCGGCCCCGCTCGGCGTCGGACCGCCGCTGGATCTGGTCGCTCGCGCCGGTGAACGATCGAGGGGGGGTGCAAGGTTTCGTGCTCTCGCTCTCACAGGTCGCCGATTCGGTGCGCAGGCGCGAGCTGGAGGACATCCTCGCGTCGCTGGAGAGCGACCTGCCCTCGCCCGTCCCGCCGCGAGAGCGGCTTCGGCACGCCGCTGCGAGGGCGGCAGAGGTCCTGGGCTGCGACTCGTGCTGCCTCGTCGTGGGCGACGGCGACGGATGGAGCGTCATGACGGGGTGCGAGGACCCGGATGCGTGCTGGGCGCCGTTCGAGAGCAAGGAGCACGCCCAGCTCGCGCACGTCCTGCACACGAGGGAGCCGTTCGTGAGTTCCGATGCCCGCCGCGACGACAGGCTGGAGGCGCACGCGATACTGCGCAGGGGCCTATGCGCCACGCTCGCCGTGCCGCTGGTGCGCTCGGGCGAACCGATGGGAGCCGTCTCCTTCGACATGCGCTCCTTCCCTGTCGAGTTCACCGACACGCACCTGGAGCTCGCACGGCGGCTGGGGTCGGCCATGGCGAGGACCCTGGGCACGAGAGCCGCCGGGGAGACCGCATGACCGGCGCCGAGGGTGCTGCGGCCTAGGCGGTGCCGGCTGCACCGAATGGCGGGTGCGTGCCGCGGGCACACTCACCTTCGGCGGGCCTCGGCGCTTCGGCTCGCGGAAGCGTGGACGCGCGTGCAGCGGAGGCGATGGCCGGGGAGGCGGGCGGAGGCAGAGCGTGCGACTGACTTTCCTCGGCACGCGCGGGAACATCCGCATGGCCAGCGCGCTGCATCGCTACCACTCGTCACTGCTCGTGGTGACCGAGGGCGCCCGCGTGCTCGTGGACGCCGGCGACGACTGGCGCGGCCGGCTCGCCGCCCTCGCTCCCGACGCGATCCTCGTCACGCACGCTCACACGGACCACGCTGGGGCACTCGCCGACGGCGCTCCATGCCCCGTCTACGCCACCGCCGCCACGCACGAGCTGCTCGCGCGCTACCCGCTCGAGCGACGTGTCGTGGCGCCAGGGGAGCGGCAGCGCGTCGGCCGGCTCGCCGTGACGGCTCACCAGGCGACGCACTCGCTTCGGGCGCCGGCCGTCGGCTATCGGCTGGAGCGCGGCCGCTCGCGGGTGTTCTACGTCCCCGACGTGCTCGAGCTCGTCGATCCCGCCGACGCGCTGCGCGGGGTGCGCCTCTACGCCGGGGACGGCGCGACGCACGGCCGCCGGATCGTGCAGCGCCGCGGCGGCGAGGCGGTCGGGCACGCGACGATCGAGGCACAGCTGGAGTGGTGCTCCGCGTACGGAGTGCCGGAAGCCGTCTTCACCCACTGCGGCTCGCGTATCGTGAGGATCCGTCCCGAGGAGGCCGCGGCGCTCGTGAAGCGCCTCGGCGAGGAGCGCGGCGTCGCGGCCGGGGTGGCCGTCGACGGCATGGTGATCCGCGTCTGACCCGGGTGCCGCGGACGATCGCGCCCCCCGACGAGGGCAGGGCCTGGAGGAAACTGCGTATCGTTTGGCAACCCGGTTGCTCGACAGCCGGGCATGGATATCAACACCCACACCCCGCGGCCCCGGCGAGCCGACAGGCGCCGCCGCGGCCTCGCCGGCCGCCTCCGCCGGCTGCACCGCTTCGCGTGCGAGAGCGCGGGACGCGCGTGCGGACCGTCCGTCGAGCGCGTCGGTCGTGCGTACCGCCGGGTGCCCGCCGAGCAGCGGCGCAATGTCGGCCTGCTCGCCCTGGCTCTGCCGGGCATCTTCGTCATGCTGACGCCCGCGCTCTCCCAAGGCATAGGCACGGGTGCCGGGAGCGCCGAGACTCCGCTGTCCGCCGCCGCGGCGCCGGGCGGCGCAACGCTCGAAGCCGCCCCCGGAGCGGAACCCGGGACGGCCCCCGGCGCCGAGCGCGAGGCCGATGCCGCGCCCGCCCCCGGCGCGCAGCCGGAGCCGGCCGCCGAGCCGGGGCCCTCGGCGCCCGAAGCGCGCAGCGAGCTCGTCGGCTTCTACGTCAACTGGGACGAGTCGAGCTACGATTCGCTGGCCGCCAACATCGGTGAGCTCACGATCGTGATGCCCGAGTGGTACACGATCGACGGCGGCGGCCGCGTGAAGCAGCTCGACGCCAAACGGCAGGCCCGCGCCATCAAGCTCATACGCGAGAAGCGCCCGGACCTGCGCGTGATGCCGATCGTGAACAACTTCGGTCCGGGGCAGGACCCCAAGGCGCTGGCCGGCAAGCTCGAGAAGCGCGCCGCGCGGAAGCGCATGGCCGAGGACATCGTCCGCACGATGCGCGACGGCGGATTCGACGGCGTGAACATCGACTTCGAAGGGCTGCCGGCCTCCAGCCGCGTCGACCTCGTGAGGTTCATGCGCGAGCTGTACCCCCTCGCCGAGAAGCACGGCCTGGAGGTCTCCGCCGACGTGCTGGCCGACTCGAAGACCTACGACTACGAGGCGCTCGCGAGAAGCTCCGACTACCTCATCCCCATGATGTACGACGAGCATTGGAAGACGAGCCCGTCCGGCCCGGTGGCCTCGCAGGGCTGGTACGAGCGCTCCCTGCGCGAGTTCTTCTCGAAGGTGCCGCCGGACAAGGTCGTCATCGCGCTGGGCAGCTGGACCTACGACTGGTCCGGCGGCGGCTCGCGCGCCAAGGCGCACACGTACGCCAGCGCCATGGCCGAGGCCCGCAAGGCCGGCGTGCCCGTGAAGCTCGACGAGAAGTCGCTGAACCCCACCTTCGCCCACAGGAAGGGCGGCGTGCATCACCGGCTGTGGATGCTGGACGCGGTGACGATGTTCAACCAGATCAAGGCGGCGTCGGGCTCCGAGCCGCGCGGTTACGCGGTCTGGCGCCTCGGCGCCGAGGACCCGTCGATCTGGCGGATCCTGCCCAAGCGCGACGGCCTGGACGCCGAGGCGGCGGCCTCGCTCGAGACCAAGCGCCGCTCCATCGTCTACGACGAGGAGCGCGGTCTGATCGTCGGAGCGCGGACGGCACCTAGGTAGGCGGCCCTCCCGCGGCGGCTCGGCCCGGCCGGCGGCTCGGGGCGCACGCCTCGCCGGACCAGCCGCAAAGCCCCTTGGAGAGCACCTCGGGGAAGCGTGCCGCGATATCCGCCGCCGTGTGGTCCGGACGGGCCTTGAGCGCCTCACCCGCATGGCGGTTGGCGAGCGCGGCGCAGCGCGCGGCGTCCTCGGTGGGGAAGCCGGCGGTCATCAGTCCCGCCGCGAGTCCCGTGACGGTGTCGCCCGTGCCCCCGATCGCCTCGAGCGCGGGCACGCACGGCTGCCGGATCGTCTGCGTCACGCGGCCCTCCACCGCCACCCGGTCGACCGCGCCCTTCACGAGCAGCACGCGAGAGGCACCCCCGCCGTCATGGGCGAGGCGCACCAGCTCGTCGGGTTCGAATCCGGGCGCGCCGAAGAGGTAGCGCGAGACGTAGGCGGGATGCGTGACCCGCGGGTCGGCGAGGAAGCCGATCTCGCCGACGTCCGGCGTCATCAGCTCGAAGCGAGGCGCGAGGCCGGCCGCCTTCGCCGCGTACATGCCCCCCGCGTCGGCCACCAGCGTCAAGGGGCCGGATCGCAGGCGCGGCGCCAGCGCGTCGAGCGCTCCCCGCATCAGCGCCATGACCGGCTGCAGGTAGTGGAAGGCAAGGACCGAGGGCCGCAGCTCCTCGACCGCCTGGGGCAGGCGGGCGAAGACGGCCCGCGTCCCCTCTCCCCGCCCGATGTCGCCGGCGAGCAGCGCTGTGGGCGCCTCGACGGCGAGGTGCCGCGACACGGCGAGCGCGGCGGCGAGCATGGCGGCCGTGCCTTGGCCCGAGGGCAGCCGCCGCCCCGCGACGCTCAAGCATCCATCCGCGTCCGAGCACACCTCGCCGAGGAGGGTCTCGCCGCCGGGGACGGGGTAGGTGCCGGCGACCAGAAGGCTCACGCGGAGGCCTCCGAGCACTCGGGCGCGGCACGCCCATCCTCGGCGGGGTGCGCCTCCCGGTCCTCGGCGAGCAGCTCTCGCCGGCACCCCTCGACGGCCCGGTCGAGCATCAGCGCGCACAGCGTGTAGCCGAGGTCCTTGGGCGCCTCGGCCTCCCGCAGGGTGCGGCCCACCAGCCTCAGGTTCAGGTACGGGATGTCGGGGCACCCGCCGCCGGAGGTGTTGACGATGCGACCCGTCGCCTTCTCGACGGAGGCCTTCATGTTGCCGGCGCGCACCATCAGCCACTCCCCGAAGTCCTCGGTCGTGACCAGAGCGGCCAGCTCGAGCCCGCCCTCCAGCGTGTCGGCCCACCCTCGGACGAGCACGCGGGCACCCTCCAGCGCCCTGCGCGCGCCGGGCTGCTCGAACGACTCGACGGCCACGGCGAGGTCGCACCCGGCGCGCAGGTGCTGCGGGGGGGCGACGAGGCGGACGTCGTACCCCTCGCTCAGCAGCGTCTTCTCGGCCTTGAGAGCCTGGGACACCTCCTCGAAGAGGAACATCCCCCGGCCTTCTCCGCCCTCTCTTCTGCGGCGCTTGCGCCCGAGCAGGCCCACCCTACCTCCGCGCCGAGATCCGGTACTCGCCCGCTGACTCGGCCACGTCGACCTCGAAGCCGGAGTCCGACAGCAGGTTCACGACGTTGGCCTTCGCGGTCCCGTTGTCGCACAGCACCGTCAGTTCGCCTGCCCCGCCGTCGAGGGCCTTCTTCGTCCGCATGAGCGGCAGCGGGCACGAGAGCCCGCGGGCGTCGATCTCGGTCATCCTCACTCTCCTCTCTACGCCGCACGCTCGGCGGCGGTCGTCTCCGGAAGGCTCTCTCGCTTCCACAGCGCGATGCCGATCAGCAAGGCGGTCATCACGCCGAGGACCGGCCAGGCCGACGGCGCGAGCCCCGCCGACGAAGACGCGAACTGCAGCCGGTGCGCGAACAAGGCCCCCGCGCCCATCCCGAGGACCGCCGCGAACGCGTCCGCGTCTCCCTCCCCGGACATGACCACCTGGCGGAACGGGCACCCGCCCAGCAGCACCGCGGCAAGGCCGGCGACGGCCATCGCCGCCAGGTTGCCCAGCGCGTCGGTGTGCGCGATCGGCTGGTCCGCGAACCCGAGCCGGAACTGTCCCAGGACGAGGTTGACCGCCAGCGAGCCGGCCAGCAGTCCTAGCACACCGAACAGCAGGTCGAAGCGGCGTACGAGGATGGCGTCGCGGATGCCGCCGACGGAGCAGAAGCGGCTGCGCTGCGCGACCACGCCGAGCGCCAGGCCCGCCGCCAGCGCTATCGCGAACGGAGCTCGCTTGCCCCCCGGCATCGGCTTGGCGGCGGCCACGGACTCCGCGCCGCTCACCACCGCGCCGTCCGCCCCGACCACCGCGCCGTCGGCCATCGTGGCGCCCTCGGGCTTGAGCGGCTCTCCCTCCGCGGAGATCACGGCCTTCTCGGCGGTGGCTCTCGCCCCGGCCGGCGTCAGCGTGAACGCCGCGGGCTTCGCCCCCGCGGCGGCCATGACGGCCAGCGCGAGCAGCGCCACGCCCAGCGCCGGGCCGAGCCATCCGGCCGCGGCCGGCAGGCGCCCCGAGCGGCCCATGTTGAAGCCGCTCCCGAGCAGCTTCGCGCCCAACGCCACGCCCGCCACGAGCCCCGCGATCCCGAAGGCGGCGTTGAGGTCGCCGCCCCCGAGCCTCAGCCAGGCCCTCACGGTACACCCGAGGAAGACGAGAGCGGCGGTCATGAAGATGAAGCCCAGCACGAACCTCAGGATGGTCGCGGAGCCTCCCCGGGCGCGGAACTCGCGGAACGCGAGCGCGGAGGCGGTCGAACCCAGGATCAGCCCCACGATCTCGGGACGGACGTAGGCGACCGCCCCCATCTTGAACCCCGCGCCGCCGAAGAACCCGGCCGTGTCCCGCAGGAAGCAGGCGATGCAGAGCCCCATGTTCCCCGGGTTGCCCTGGCCGACCAGCCAGGCTGCCACGGCTCCGATGGCCAGCCCCGCTCCCCCCAGCAGCCAGGCGGACGGGCCGATCGCTCTTGACCCGGACATCGACCCCCCTCGTCATCGAGTACATCAGCACCCGATATGGTGCGCATAAACGGCAGTTATAGTCAACGTCACGTGCGGCCTCTTGCGCTCACCCCCCTCGCCCGGCGCGCCGCACCCCCATCCGCTATCATCGCAATCAGCCGTCCTCCAGCGGGGAGCCGTCGTGCTCGCGGTCAAGGAACTCCTCGGCAGCAGACTGAAGTTCGGGCTGATCGCACTCGCGATCGGCCTGGTCGTCTCGCTCACCATGCTCATGTCGGCGATGTCGGAGGGCCTCGTTACGGGCATGACCGGCGCCAAGGGGTCCCTCGCCGCCGACGCGCTCGTGTTCCAGGCCGACACCTACGTCCAGCTCGAGCGGTCCCTGCTCTCCGCCGAGGACCTCGCGGCCATCTCGGTGGCCGAGGGCGTGCGCGAGGCCTACGGGGTCGGGCACGCGATCGTGACCGTCGACTCCGCCGAGGAGCGCTTCGACGCCCGCGTGTTCGGGTTGGGCGGCCGCTTCGACCAGCTCCCCATCGTCGAGGGCGCCGGCGGGGAGCCCGGTCGGCGCGAGGCGATCGTCGACGTGACCGCCGCGGTGAACGGTGTCGAGGTCGGCGACACGCTGCACCTCACGCCCATAGACGAGGAGATCACGGTCATCGGCTTCACCGAGGACCGGCGCTACACAATGGCGCCGGCGGTGTACGTGGACCTCGCCACCTGGGAGGAGTTGTACCTGTCCGGCATGCTCTCGAGGATGGCGGGCGGCGGCGGTGAGGGGACGCCGGACGCGGGTACGCTCACGGCGCGGACCTCCGGCGGCGCCTCGATCGCCGCGGTCGAGCTCGCCGAGGGCGTCACCCCCGACGACCTGGCCGCCTCGCTCGGGGAGGGCTTCGAGGTCGTCACGCCGGAGGAGGCGGCCATGGCCGGCAGCGGCATGAACGTGATGGTGCTGGCCACCAACGGCATCCAGGCCGTCTCGCTGCTCATCGGCGCGCTCGTGATCGGCGTCTTCTTCTACGTCACCACGCTGCACAAGACCGCCCAGGTCGCCGCGATCAAGGCCTTGGGCGCGTCGAGCGGCTACCTCTACCGTCAGCTGCTCGCGCAGATCACGATCCTCGTCACGGTCGCGGCGGTCCTCGGCACGCTGCTCGCGCTGGGCGCGGGCCGCTCGATGCCGCCGACGATGGCGTTCGACCCGCGACCGGCACGCTGGGCGCTCAGCCTGGCCGCAGTGTACGCCACGGCCTACCTCGGCAGCGTCTTCTCGCTGGCCAGCATCCTTCGCATCGACCCCGCCGCGGCCCTCAGCGCGAGGAGCGGCACGTGAGCCTGCTGGAGGTCGCCAACGTCACCAAGTCCTACGGCAGCGGACGCACCGCCGTCCTCGCGCTCGACGACGTGTCCTTCGCTCTCGAGCGCGGGCGGCTGCTGGCGGTCCTCGGCCCGTCCGGGTCGGGCAAGACGACGCTGCTCTCGGTGATCGCCGGCCTTCTGGCTCCCTCGTCGGGGCGTATCGTGATCGAGGGCCGCGCCGTGCACCTTCGCGACGACCGGGCCGCCGCGGCCTTCCGGCGCGAGCACGTCGGCCTCGTCTTTCAGGACCATCATCTGGTGCCCTACCTCACCACCGAGGAGAACCTCCTGCTCATACCGCGCTTGGGCGGCCGGATCCGGCGCGAGCACCGTGAGCGCGCGGCGGCGCTGCTGGCCGAGTTCGGGCTGGAGGCCCGAGCGCGGCACGTGCCCTCGGCGCTCTCGGGCGGCGAGAGGCAGCGGACCGCGATCGCCCGGGCGCTGATGAACGAGCCCCGCATCATGCTCGTGGACGAACCGACCTCGAACCTGGACACCGAGCGGGGGCGCCAGGTCGTGGACATGCTGCGCGCGCATATCCACGGGCGCGACATGACCTGCGTCATGGTCACGCACGACCCGCGGATGGCCGAGGAGGCCGACGAGAGGCTTCGGCTCGTCGACGGAAGGATCGACGAGGCGCGAACGGGCTGACCCCGCACCGGCGCCGGGACCGCCGTCGCGCTCCGCCCACGCGTGCTACCATCGCGTATCCGCCCCACCCCCGTCCGGGAGCCGTCATGTCGCGCACGACCCGAAGCCTGCTCGCCGGAGCGCGAGACGCATCGCCGATAGCGCTGGGCATCGCTCCGTTCGGCCTGGTCGCCGGCGCCGCGGTCGTCGAGGCGGGCTTCGAGGTGCCCGAAGCGGTCGGCATGTCGCTGCTCGTGAACGCCGGCGCGGCGCAACTCGCCGCCACGGCGCTCTTCCGCGAGGGCGCGCCGCTGCTCGTGGCTATCGGCACCGCGCTGGTGGTCAACGCGCGCTTCCTCATCTACGCCGCCTCGATCGCGCCCGTGCTGGCGCCGCGGGCGGGGCGGCTCCGGCCGCTTCTGGGACACATGCTCGTGGACCAGTCCTACGCCGCGACCATGACCGTCGGGCGGCATCGCGACGTCGACGTCGTGCCCTACTACGCCGGGACGTGGCTGCTGCTCGCGAGCGTCTGGCAGGTCACGAACATCGCCGGCGCGCTGGGCGGGGCGCTCGTCCCGGCGGGCTGGTCCCTCGATTTCGCCGTGCCCCTCGTCTTCCTCGCGATGCTGGTGCCGGCGCTCGAAGAACGCGCGGACACCGAGGCCGCACTGGCCACCGCGGCGGCCGCAGCCTTCCTGGTCCCCGTGCTGCCGATGCAGACGGGCCTGCTGGCCGCGATCGTGACGGGCGTGGTATGGGGTGCCTTCCGGGAGCCTCGCACCCGGCGCGAGCACCCCGCCGAGGAGACCCGCCGATGAGCGACACGGCACGCTTCTGGGTGCTCATCGTGACCGTCGGGCTCGGCACGTACGCCCTTCGGAGCCTGCCTATCCTGCTGCACGGGCACCGGCCCGTCCCGCCGTGGCTGGCGACGCTGCTGCGCCACGTGCCCGCCGCGGCGCTCGCCGCTCTCGCCGTGCCCGGCTCGCTGTACCTGCGGACCGACGGCGGCTACGAGCTCGCGCCGGCGCGCACGATCGCCGCGGCTGTCGGCCTGGTCGTCGCGCTCAGGTGGCGCAACACCGTCGCGACGCTGGTCGTCGGCATGGCCGCGCTTTGGATCGCACAGGCGTTGCTGGGGACGTAGTCACACCGGTGCGATCGCCCCCGTGCAGCCGCTACCCCTTGCCCCTCTCGCGGTAGTGCCGCCGGATCTCCTTGCTGAGCAGCTTCCACTTGCGGGTCTCCTCGGCGCGCAGGCGGGCGTCGGCCTTGCGCGCGGCGAAGCGCGACTCGGCGCGACACTGGTCGTCGGCATGGCCGCGCTTTGGATCGCACAGGCGTTGCTGGGGACGTAGTCACACCGGTGCGATCGCCCCCGTGCAGCCGCTACCCCTTGCCCCTCTCGCGGTAGTGCCGCCGGATCTCCTTGCTGAGCAGCTTCCACTTGCGGGTCTCCTCGGCGCGCAGGCGGGCGTCGGCCTTGCGCGCGGCGAAGCGCGACTCGGCGCGCAGCTTGCGCCAGCTCGCGAGACGCTCCTCGGCCAGCTCGCCGTCCTCCACGGCCGCGAGCACCGCGCAGCCGGGCTCTGTCTCGTGCGAGCAGTCCCCGAAGCGGCACCGCGCGGTCAGAGCCGTGATCTCGGGGAACGCGGCCTCGATGCCCTCCTCGGACTCGGTCAGCGCGAGCGCGCGCATGCCTGGCGTGTCGATCAGCACGCCGCCGGTGGGCAGCGGCACGAGCTCGCGGGCGACGGTGGTGTGGCGCCCTTTCCCGTCCGAGAGGCGCACCTCGCGAACTGCCTGGATGTCCGAGCCGGCCAGCGCGTTGATGAGCGTGGACTTGCCCACGCCGGACGGGCCGATGAGCGCGACGGTGCGGTGCCCCTCGGTGTAGGCGAGCAGGCTCTCGACGCCCAGGGCCGTCTCGGCGCTCGTGAGGTGGACGTCCACTCCCGGCGCCACCTCTTCCGCCGACGCGAGAGCCGCCGCCGGATCCGGGGAGAGGTCCGCCTTGTTGAGGACCAGCACCGGCACCGCTCCGCTCTCCCAAGCCATCGCCAGCTCGCGCTCGATGCGCCGCGCCCTGGGCTCCTCGGCCAGCGACTGCACGACGAACACCGTGTCGACGTTCGCGGCCACGACCTGGGTGAGGGTGGCCTTGCCGGGGTCGCCGCGCGTGAACGCCGAGGACCGCTCCAGCACCGCCTCCACGAACGCGGCCTCGTGGGTGGGCGCGGGGTCGAGAGCGACCCAGTCGCCGGCGACGGGCAGGTCGGCCGGCGACGCCGCCGCGCGAACGAGGCGCGGGGAGGGCTCGGCGCGCACGATCCCGTCCTCGGTCCCCACCAGCACGCTGCCGCGATCGGCGCGAACGACCCGGCCGGGGACGAGACCGGCCTCGGCATGCGGGGCGATCAGCGCGCGCCAGCGCTCGGTGAAGCCGAGCGACTCGAGCATCTTGGGCGGTCCTCCCCTCCGTCGGGGCGGTCCCGTCCAGCCTACCACCGCGACGGGCGGTCCCGAGCAGGCTTCGGGCCGTCGACACCCTTCTCGCCGCACCCTCTGCTAGTCTGGGCCGTCGGGGGCGGAGCCACGGAAGGGCCGTTGCGAGCCGAGGAGGACACGGGTGGCGCGAAGCCTGTTCGGAGCGTTCGTCATCCTGCACGGCCTCATACACCTGGCGTGGGTGACACCAGGCCCGGACGACCCCGCGTACCCGTTCGACCTCACGCGCTCCCCTCTGCTCCCGCGGTCCGAGCCGTCGGTCCTGGTGGCGGCCGGGCGTACGCTCGTCGCGGTGACCGTGCTGGCGTTCACCGCCGCCGGCCTCGGCTTGCTGGGTGTGCCGGGCGCGGCTGCGGCCTGGCGGGTCGCGGCCGCCGCGGGGGCGCTGGGCTCCCTCGCGCTCACCGCGCTGTTCTGGCACCGGTGGTTCGTGGCCGTCCCCGTGCTCGACGCGGGCATCCTCGCCGCCGCCCTCAGCGGCTGGCCGTCCGCGTAGCACCGGTGAGGGGCACGGCTTTGAGCACCGTCTCGCGCCACTCCTCGGCGGGGTCGGAGTCGATGGTCACCCCTCCGCCGGTACCCCACGAGACCGCCCCGTCCTCGGCCAGCTCGGCGGTCCGGATGAGCACCGAGGAGTCGATCGCGCCGGGCACGGCCACGACGAGGCTGCCGGTGTAGAGGCCGCGCGGCCCCCCTTCGAGCCCGGCGACCGCCTTCATCGCGGCGAACTTGGGCGCCCCGGTCACCGAGCCGCACGGGAACGTGGCCGCCAGCAGGTCCGCGGAGTCGATGCCCGCCGCCACCGTGCCCTGCACGCAGCTCACCATCTGGTGGCAGTACGGAGTGGTGCGCACCTCCAGCAGCGGCGAGACGCCGACGGAGCCGGGCACGCACACGCGCCCGAGGTCGTTGCGTTCGAGGTCGACGATCATCACGTGCTCGGCGCGCTCCTTGGCCGAGGACGCGAGCTCCGAGGCGAGCAGCGCGTCGGCGCCCGGCCTGGCGCCGCGCGGGCGCGTCCCCTTGATCGGTGCGATCTCGACGCGTGCGCCCGCCAGCGTCCCGGCTCCCGTGCCCGCGGCACGCCGGCCGCGGCCGGCCGTGACCCGCACGAAGCGCTCCGGAGAGCCCGAGGAGACGTCGCGGCCCGGAAGCGACCAGCACGCCGCCATGTCGGCCCGCGAACGCTCGACGAGCGCCGCGAACAGCGATCCGCGCGGAACGCGCGCCTCACCGCGCAGCGTGCGCGTGAGGTTGAGGACGTAGACGTCGCCGCGCCTGATGGCCTCGTGGACGGCGAGCACCGCGCGGCGGTGCGCGGTGCGGGACATCGAGGACGTCAGGCCGGTCGCGAGCGCGGAGCCCGCCCGCGGGGTCTTCGCCCCGCGGTGCCGGGCCGGAGCGCGCGGCACCGCCGGTCCGGAGCTCCAGTCCCCCCACGGCCGCCAGCCGTCCTCGGCCAGCACGAGGCCGCGCCGGAAGAGCGCGGCGGCCAACGCACCCTCGTAGGTGAGCAGAGCGGCGGCGAGGGACGCCTCGCTCGAGCCGAAGACGGCGTCGAGGAGCGCGCCCGCGCGGGCGAGAGGCTCCGCCGGCCGGTAGGGCTCCCGGAACGGCAGCGTGCCGGGCAGCTCCACGATCTCCTCGGGATCGCACGCCACGACCGGCCGGCCGCGGAACCAGCCGTCGGCCGAGCCTGGGGCCAGCACCAGGGCGCGGCGCTCGCGAGGGAACGCCGCTGCCCAGGACTCGGCCGCGACGTCGGCCGGGGCGACGGGCCGAGCCTCGGGGGACAGGACGGCGGGCGGCTCGAACGGCATGCGGGGGCTCCCTGCGGCGCTGCGGCATTCGACCGCGGGATGCCCTCGGACGGGCTGACATGCGGCGCCCCGCGACCCGGCGGGGACGGGTACAGGATACGCTACCCGGACGCCCTCCGCGCGGCGCGGACGGCTCCGTCCCGCAGCCCTCGCCCGCTGGAGGTGGCCTTTCGGGAACGCCCAGGTAGGATGCGAACCGAGGCGCTCCTCGGCGTGCGGATGCCCCCCGTGGAGGGGCCGCCGGCGGTTGACAGGAGCGGCCGGGGCGGACAAGATTGTGACAAGAGAAGAGCGCTATCGGGTCCGGGCGGCGCACGCCCCCGGAGGTTGGTGACAGATAGTCGGGCCGCTATCTGAAGGGACCCTTCAGACGGTGGCCTTTTCCTTTACCCCGGGATGCGGCGACGCCGGTGCATCCGCCGGCGACGCAAGGACCGGGAAACCGGCCGCCATCGGGACCAGCCGACCGCACCGGGCCCGTGGATGTGTCCGGCCGAGCCCCGCGTGAGTGGCTCGGAAGCCTAGGCTCGCCCACGGGAAGCGGGAACGCTTCCGGGCCGCCCGGCGTCCTACGTTTCGAGGGGTCTCCCAGGAGCGGACGTAGCGACGTCGACCCGCGAAGGAGAGCCACATGGTTCCTCACACCGTCGAGAGCACCGGGCGCATCGGCGAGGGCAGCCGCCGCCCTGCGCGCTACCTCACCGACGTCCGCGCGCTGGCGCGGCTCGGTGGGGTCGACCCCGCCCCCCTGGCCCGGGTGTGCAGGCACTACGCCTTCCGCACCAACGACTACTACGCTCGGCTGATCGACTGGTCCGCGGAGCAGGACCCGATCCGCACCCTCATCGTCCCGAGCGAGGGGGAGCTCTCCCCGTGGGGCCGCCTGGACGCCTCGAACGAGGCCTCCAACACGAAGCTGCCCGGCCTGCAGCACAAGTACGCGGACACCGCCCTGATGCTGGTGACCGACCAGTGCGCGGGCTTCTGCCGCTACTGCTTCCGCAAGCGGCTGTTCAGGACGGGGAACCGGGAGACGGCGCACGACGTCTCGGGCAGCATCGATTACATCCGCGCGCATCCCGAGATCACCGACGTGCTGCTCACCGGAGGCGATCCGCTGACCCTGCCCACCCATCGGCTCGCGCCGATACTCCACTCCGTCGCTTCCATCCCGCACGTGACCTCCGTCCGGATAGGGAGCAAGATCCTCGCGTTCAACCCGTATCGCGTGCTGGACGACGCCGAGCTGCAGCGGATGTTCGGCGAGTACGCGGGGGCCCGGGTCCGCATTCACCTGATGTGCCACTTCGACCACCCCAGGGAGTTGACGGAGGAGGCAGTCGCGGCCGTGCGCCTGCTGCACGGCCTGGGCGTGATGCTGGTGAACCAGTGTCCCGTGACCGCAGGAGTGAACGACGACCCCCAGGTGCTCGCGGAACTCTTCCG